>NZ_UNRE01000011.1 GCF_900537085.1 Agarivorans sp. Alg241-V36
TGGTAGAGACCCTGAATACACTTGGCCAATTAGAAGGCGGCCAAGCACTTAGCCTGAACGCCCAAAGCGTCAGCAACAGTGGCAGTATCCTCGCACAAGGCGATGCCACGCTTAATAGCGATAGTATTGATAACAGCGGAGCCCTGGTCAGTAATCAGGTATTTACGCTGAATGCAGATAGCCTGCACAGTAGTGGCCAGCTGCAAGGCGGGCAAGGTGTGCTTATCGACGCGGCAGAAGATGCCACCTTCAGCGCTGGCAGTGAGTTAGCCAGTGGTGGCGACTTACAGCTGAGTGCCAGCGACTTAGTGATGGCGGGTGAGAGCTTCGTGACAGGCGATAGCACACTGAGTGCCACCCACCTTACGCACAGTGGCGTATTTACTGGTTTAGGCAATGCCGAGCTAGTGGTGAGTCAGGCGCTGATAAACGCCGGAGAGCTGAGTGTTAATGGCGGTTTAGTGGCAAATGCAGGCAGCTTCACCAATAGCGCCTCAGGGCAGATGAATGCAGGCACCAGTCTGCGTATTGATGCAAACACGCTAACCCAAGCAGGGCAATTGACCAGCGGTGTCAGCTTAGCGCTAGTGGGCACTAATCTTAACCATACTGGAACTTCTCAAAGCATTGGAGAGATGCAGTTAAGTGCAGCTAATAATGCTGATCTGGCAGGGAGATTGTTAAGCAACGACTCGATTTTAGTTACTGGATCTGGGATAACGCAAGCTGGGCAACTATCTGCCGCAAAAAATATTGATATTGATGCGTCAAGTGTTGCAATAAATGGCGAGCTATATAGTGGTTTAACAAGCTCTGTTAATGCCGATTCTATTTCATTTAGCAATACGGCCAGTGTTGATGCCAACAATATTAACTTAAGCAGTACCGGTTTATTGCTCAACCAGGGCGCACTGGTTAGTCAACAGCAAATCAATGTAGCCGCCAATGATTTTGATAATCGGGCTCAAGTGGCGGCTGGGGCAAGCATCGCTGCTAATGCCGAGAAGATTAGCAACTCAGGTGCGATATCAAGTAATTCCAATATAAGCCTTAACGCCAATAACACGCTAACTAATAGCAGTAGTATTCATTCTTTGGCGAGAGTTGATTTAAGTGCTGCTAACTTAAACCAAATGGGAGAGGTAAGAGCTAATCAGCTAAGTCTTAACGCCTCTTCTATCTTAAACCACGACGGAGTGAGCTATGTTAGCGGTGCAACGACCTTAAACGCTGGAACGGGTAGCTTAGTGCAATCAGGCACTCTGGTAAGTGGTGGCGATATTAGCCTAATTGGTGGCAGTATTCAGTTGGCTAGCGGCAGTATTACGGATTCTCTTGGCAAGGTAAGTATCGTAGGGAACTCGTTAACTAATCTAGGCAAAGTACTGGCTAATCTTGGTGCAACCGTAGATGTTGTTGGCAGCATAAACAATAGTGGAGAAATACAAACTGCAGGTGTGCTGAACTTAGAAGCGGCAAATTTGTATAACAACGGCAGTCTAAGTGGGCATGGGCTTGTTGTTGATGTAACAGGAGTGGCAGACAATCGCGCTAACGCCGATATTCAATCTACCAATGGTTTGTTGATTGATGCGCAGTCCATCAAAAATAGTGGCCATATTGCGGCGACCAATGATATTACCTTTAACTCAAGCAGTGATTTTACCCAGTTGGGATCGGTTCATAGCTTTGGCTCCATTACAGCTAACGCAGGCTCTGCACTTACTAATAGCGGCGAGATCTTAGCAAATGATGATATTAAGCTAAATGCTAGCGGTAAATTGCTTAATACTGGTGAATTAGAAGCTGGGCGAGATATAAACTTAGTCAGTAGCGCTAATGCGGTGGTTAACCAAGGCGACGTTATTGCTAACCGAAACCTGTCTATTACCAGTTATCAAAGCATTAATAACCAAAACAAACTTAACGCCAAGAACAATTTAAGCTTACTAAGCAATACTGGAACACTTGTTAACTCTGGAGATGTTATTGCCGACAAAGCCTTGAGTTTAACCACCCAAGGTTCACTTACTTTGCAAGGCGGGATCTCGGCGGGTACAGACTTAAGCTTAAATACCAACGGCAACATAGTGAATAACGCCAGCTTGCAAGCCGGCAGAGACATTAATTTAGCTAGCCAAAACTTCACCAATAACAGTACTGTGAATGCTGGTGAAGACTTGGTCATTAGCGCAAACGGCAGTATTACTAACAATGGCGCTTTAGTGTCTGGTCAAGACATGGAGTTGAGCGCTAGCAATATCAACAATGTCAGCTCATTGCTTTATGCCGGCCGTAACATGGCTCTGTACACCACCAATAGCATTAACAATACCTACGGCGACATACTTGCAAATAACAATTTGGTGATGCAACGCAGCGCCAGTGGTGGAGCCAATAATTTAGTAAAAAATAGCTCGGGCACTATTCAAACCATTAATGGTGATATAACAATCAATACTCAGCATTTGCTTAATCAGCGAGAAGTGTTTGATATTGATACCTATACTTCAAGTGGAGAGGATGCCCCAGCTTCAATTACGTTAGATTATGGCGAAGAAAGCTTTCCCGACGTTCAGGTAAATAATCATACGCAAAATGGTTCAGGGGACAGGAGTGACAAGCACTACCAGTCAGTAAGTGCAACTGGAGGTATGAGTTTCACCAAAGATGGAGATGTAAATCGAGTAATCGTAAGTAACTCGAGTAGTAGTGGACAGATTATTGCTGGCAGAAATATGAGTATCAACGCAGCAACAGTTGATAACTTCTATAGTCTTATTCATGCAAATGGCAATTTGGCTCTTACTGGGAATACGCTGGCTAACTTATCTGCTCAAGAAGGTGAAGAGTCAACCCAGTACGTTTATCAACTAGATAGGCTAGAAAACAACCGCTGCAAATCCGCAGGATGGGGACATAGCTGCAAAGTAAATCTAAACAACGTTAGGGCGGTATTCAATTTAATTGATAGCCAAGTAACCCGCAGCGGCGGCACGCTCTACCAAGGCACTATCTCCGCTGGCGACACTATCACCGCCAACTTTACTGGAGGTGTTAACAACGAGCTGCTTTCTCCTTATTCGCCTACCCAAAATGTACAAGACCAAAATACTGGACCCATTAATGTAGGAAGCAGCAGCAGTGCCTCGCAAGGCGGAGCGGTTAACAATCAGCTATCTCATGGCCAAAACCAAAGCGCTAATGCTGCTGTTGGTCGTTCGCATGGCCAAAGTGCCAATGGCGGGGGAGTTGTAAGTGGCTCAACCCAACAATATGTGTGGCAAAATCTGGTTGGTGGGGTTTCGGGCAACCAAGCCGCTTTAGGCAATACCAACAATAATAATCAATCTTTACAAAGTAGCAGTATTAACTCAATCGGTAGTTCGAATGGAACTGTCGACTCTCAGCAAACTAACCATATTGGCTCTGTAGCTGATCGAGACGCAGCCGTTAACGGTAGCCTTGTTGCTACGAATGGCGGTTTTGGCTCCCATTCTTTAGATAGCCATAGCGCACAAAGTGGTGCTGTAAACGCATCGGCAATAGGTAGCATCGGCAACGCTCTTGCCTATGTTAATGCAGAGCAAGCTACAACTAGGGATACCCAGCAAGACTTAGGCGCTAACAATGTATCAAGCGCAGCGGCTAACTCTGGCTCTGTTAGTGCTATGTTCTTGGGCGCACTGGGTGGCGCTTATTCAGCAGCTGATGCTAATGCTGGCCAAGTGCAGCAAAACCAAATTAGGCCTTTAGGTTTAGCTAACGCTAACGTGCAAGCAAGGCAGCAAGATGGTGTAGCTTTAACTCATTTGCAAGGTGCAAACAGTGTTCCTGTACCTAGCTACCCTTTGCCTTCGGCTAACGGCTTATTCATTACGTCACCTAACCCAGATAGCGGTTATTTAATAGAAACCAACCCCGCGTTAACTGACTTTGACCAATTTATTGGATCTGACTACTTGTTTGATGAAATAGGCTTTAATCCCGACGACGATATTCTTCGTTTAGGTGATGCCTATTACGATACTCGCGTGATTATGCAGGCGATATTT
The DNA here is from genome assembly GCF_900537085.1 of Agarivorans sp. Alg241-V36. Classification (NCBI taxonomy): domain Bacteria; kingdom Pseudomonadati; phylum Pseudomonadota; class Gammaproteobacteria; order Alteromonadales; family Alteromonadaceae; genus Agarivorans; species Agarivorans sp. Alg241-V36. Next base: position 4,056 of record NZ_UNRE01000011.1, read on the forward strand.
GAGCAAACTGGCCAGCGCTACTTAGCTCAAAATATTGGCTCAGAGCTTGAGCAGATGCAGCAGCTTCTTGCTAATGCGGCCGAAGCTAATGAATCTTTAGGTTTAACAGTAGGTATTAGCTTAAGCCAAGAGCAAGTGGCTAATCTTACCGCCGATATAGTTTGGTGGGAAACCATCGAAGTAAATGGCCAGCAAGTGCTCGCACCTAAGTTGTACTTAGCCAATGCAGACCAACAAAACTTTAAAGGCGGCTTAGTGGCAGGCGGTGACATAAACATTAAAGCCGAAGAGCTCAACAACCAAAATACCATTGCCAGTGACGGTCGTTTGCACGTTAATGTGAGTAAGGACTTGCTCAATGACCAAGGTCGACTTAGTGCCAATGATGACTTAATACTGGCCGCTGGAAACAACATCACCAATATTAGCGGCGAGTTGTCGGGTAACAATGTGGCGCTGGTTGCTGGCCGTGACATCACCAATAAAACCTGGGTAAGCCAAGATAATGTAGCCGACGTTCATACCCGAACTGACATCGGCAACATTGCTAGCATTAATGCAGATGGTGATTTGCTGATGCAAAGTGGTGGCGATGTGGTAGGTGTTGCCAGTGAAATTAGTGCTAAAGGCAATGCCCAAATAAATACCGGTGGCGATCTTAATCTCGTCAACATAGATGATACACATCATTTACTGGTTGAAGGTAAGTGGAAAGTTACCGAGCAAGAAAGCACTAAATCAATTAACAGCGTATTGAGTAGTGGCGAAAACTTAAGCATTAATGTGCAAGGTTCGCTAAACAGCATTGCCAGTGACATATCTGCCAATGGTGATATTGCTATTAGTGCTGGCACCGGTTTAAATTTAATAGCTGCGAACGAAAGCTCGCTCGATAGAGTTGAAACAGGGTGGGGCAAAAATAAAGATATAAGCCAATCTAGCCAGCAGAAAGGCAATGAAGTTAATGCAGGTGGAAATTTATCTCTAGCCAGTGGCGGAGATAGTTATATACAAGGTGGTGAATTAAATGCCAATGGAAGTTTAAGCCTTGAAACAGCAGGCGAGGCAATATTTGATGTAACCACCGATAGTGAATACAGCCTCCATCGTAGAGAAAGTAGTAGCTTTTGGGGGGACAACTTATTAGAGATTGAAAAAAGTACCACTTCACGTGAAGGTGTTTCGCTCACTGGTGAAAATATCACGGTTAACAGTAAGCAAGACTTAACCCTCGTCGCCAGTGAGTTAGATAGTAATTCTAACATTACGCTGAGCTCGAGCGACGGCTCGGTAAATCTACTGTCGGCTAACGATGAAAACTACTACCGAAAAGATGAAACCAGCAGTGGCTTTTTTGTCGTCACTTCCGGCGAAGGAGAAACGGCCACCACCGCAAATTACGTGGAGTTGCGTCATCAAGGTGAACTAAGTGTTGAGGCCGCCAATGGCATAGTGGTCGACTTTAAACACGAAAAAGGCCAAAGCATAGAGCAAAGCTTACAAGCCTTTGCCGATAACCCAGATACAGCTTGGATAGCAGAGCTGCAAGGCCGAGAAGATATTGACTGGCAGCAAGTTACCGACGCCTACGACAGCTGGGAATATCACAACGAGAGTTTAAGTGGCCCAGCGGCGGCGATTATTGCCATTGCGGTGGCGGCGGTTACAGCGGGTACAGGACTGGCTGCGGCAGCTGGAACGATGGCGACCAACGCGGCAGCGTCGGTGGGTATGAACGCCACGCTAGCGGGCGCGGTGGGTGCGGCAGGCTCAGCCGGTACAGCATCACTCGTCAATCAAGCGGCCATGGCTCTCGCGAATAACAAAGGGGATATTGGTGGTGCGCTCAGTGACTTGGGCTCTAGCGATACAGTAAAAGGCTTAGCTACTGCCATGGTCACCGCAGGCGCCCTAAATGGCTTTGATGCCGTAGCTGGTTTTGCTGAAGGCACCAGCACCAGCACCAACACCAGCATCAGCACCAGCACTGCAGCGCAAGCCTCAGGCAACCCTATCATCAGTATCCCAACCGGAGAGGTGTCTTGGGCCAGCTTGGGGCGTGGCCTAGCTCACTCCACTCTTCAAAGTGGTGTAGACACCGCAATTAACGGTGGCAGTTTTAGTGATAGTTTGCTAGGCAACTTACAGAATATGCTGGCCAATGAAGCGCATGCTTCAGCATCTGGTTTGATTGGCGACTACAGCGCTGAGCTGGGTGGTGACGGTAGCCTGAGCAAAGGCTTGGTACACGCCGCTGCAGGTGGAGCGGCCGCTGAATTGGCCGGTGGCGACTTCGCAGCGGGGGCAGCTTCAGGCCTAGCCACCGAACTTAGCTCGGACCTAGTTCGGGATAACTTTGGTGATGAGCATGCGGCTACTGTATCTGGGGTGGTTGGCTCTTGGGCTGGCGTGGCAGCGACGGGTAAGGCGGAGGGGGCTTATACCGGGCAGACCGTGGGCGAGACCGTGATGCGGTTTAATCATTTGAGTCATGCAGAAGCTTCAGAACTAGCAGAGCAGCGTGAGGGTTGTAACAGCGGCAACCAATCCGCTTGTGAACGAGTCAATGAACTAAATCGACTAGACTATGAACGGGATCAAGCTCTCAACCTTGCCTGCCAAGATATGAGCAGTGCGGCCTGTCAGCAGCAAGTTGACTTTGCTGAAGAGAATCTAGCAAGTTATGAGGGAAATGTTTCACCATTTGATGAATTTGGAATTAGCCAAGCATACGGTGATGTTGAAAGAGAAGCTAGCGACCCCTCTGGCGCAATCCGTGAGCAACAAATTGGTGGCGTTCATGCGGCAGCGGGCTTGTTGGCTGATTTCACCCCTGGTGTTGGCGATGCTAAAGGGTTTGCTGAAGCGGAATCCAATATGGATTACTTATTGGCAACTGTGGGTTTGGTGCCGGTTGCGGGTGATCTTATTAAGAAAGCTGCTGATGCCTTTGACACAGGGGATATTAGTGCAGCACAAGACTTAGTCGCGCAAGCGATGCGGAAGATTGATGAGAGTCCTAAGCTGCTTGAATACAAGCCGGATGCGTCTAAACAACTGACTGGTGGAACGGATAAATCTGTTGGTGATTTAGCGAATGTGACGCCTCATCAGTTGAGTAGTCCATCTGAAGTAGACGAATTAATCGAACGAGACACTACAACTCTCTGGAGAGCTGTCGAGTTAGAGGAACTTGCTGATGTCCAACATTTTGGGGATTATAATATTCACCCAAACTCAACCTTTAAGAGATTTGCGTTTGATGAGATGTCATTGGATGATTTTGCAACTGCGAACCCGGGTAGAGTTTATACAAAAACCTATATTGAGCTTCCAACTGATAGGTTAGGTGATATGATCCCTCACCCTGATCCAGGAGGCGTTGAAAAAGCAATTGGAATTGATGTGTATGAATATCCAGAGTTCTATGATTGGTTTGATGGAGTGAATATTAAAAATGATTAAATATCGTGCGCGAGTAGAGATTTACTCTAGTGATAGGGGGGGGCGACCATGTGTTCCCACAGGTAGTGGTTTTTCGCCTCATGCGTGCTCGCTTGATGGCAATGAGTACTTGCCCATAGTAATTCACGATGTGCCATCAGCAGCATCATTAAACGAGGAGTTTGAGGCATCAATCGAGTTCTTATATCCGGATAAGCTTGACTATTCCGTCTTGACATCTAGGCAATGCTTTGATCTGATTGAAGGAATTAAACGTATAGGAATAGCTCGAATATACTCCTAAAAATAAAGGACACCCATAAATTTGACGCTTTAATTTTCCTCTTCTGGGCTTAAATACACTAGAAGGGGAATGGCTATGACTCGCGCCCGTGAACAGCAAATTTGTTTAGACAGCACGCCTTATTACCACTGCATTTGTCGCTGTGTTCGACGCGCCTATTTGTGTGGTGAAGACAGGGTAACAGGTACGAGCTTTGAGCATCGCAAGCAATGGATAGTGGATAAATTCACCCAACTCACCCAAGTATTCTCGGTTGAGGTTTGTGCCTATGCGGTAATGAGCAATCATTACCATTTGGTATTGCGGGTTAACCAAGAGCAGGCAGAGCAGTGGAGTGGAGTTATCGTGAAATAAATACCCGCTGGAAGCAGCTGTTCGCAGGCCACAATATGGTAGAGCAATACCTTAACGACCCACAAGCCAAAGATGAAGACCATCCTAAGACGATAGAAAAGCTAGAAGACTGGCGTAAACGCTTATTTGATATCTCTTGGTTTATGCGTTGCCTAAACGAACACATTGCCCGCCAAGCGAATAAAGAAGARCAATGCAAAGGCCGTTTTTGGGAAGGGCGYTTTAAATCCCAAGCCTTATTAGATGAAGCCGCAGTATTAGCCTGTATGGCTTATGTGGATTTAAACCCTGTGCGTGCCCAAATGGCTGATACCCCAGAAGACTCAGACTTTACCAGTGTGCAACTACGCATGCAGGCGCTAAAGGCCGCTAAATCAGAAGAAAACTTACAACCCTCAACTGTGCTACCGTTTACTGGCTACAAAGCCCATGGTGAACCTAGCCCCGGTTTACCCTTTAATCTTTACGAGTATTTAGAATTGGTAGACTGGACAGGCCGCTGCGTGCGAGCAGATAAACGCCGGGCGATACCTGCCAATGTATTACCGATAATGGCTCGGCTTAACATTAACCAGAAAGACTGGTTGAGCGTAGTGAAAGACTTTAATCGGCACTTTATTAGCGCAGCTGGCTCAAATAAACATCTGCAACAACATGCTAGTCAAACGGGCCGGCGATGGTGTGCCACGCATAGTCAGTTACAGCTCTGCGACACCTAGCTTAACTCACCAACATCCCATCAAAGTATTAGTTAAGCTTCTTTAAGGGCTGAGCTATGGCCGCCTTTCGCCAATTTAACTGCGGCTCCGTAACGCAGCCAATGTATCGGTAATCATGGTAACGATTGTTGTTGTCCGCATAGTAAACAGGCAGGCTAGAGTGAGTTTTAGCTTTAGCAATTTATGGGTGTCCTAAAGTAATTCTAATAAACTACCCAGAGATGAGTAGCCAAGCCTTTGTATTTTTTGATAAGTTTGTTGATAGAACGAATATTGGTGGGGATGGTGCCGTGATAAGTCGGCTCATCTCTTGAGTTATCAACACAATAAGCGACATCAGTGGTCTCTTTGTGAACATCTAGTCCAATGAAAAACGTGCTAGATTTAGATATGTCGATCTCCTGTTCTGTTATGACTTTGCATCTAACAGTGTGGCTCTAGTTTGACTAACCCACGATAAACGCAGGAGTTCGACACTTTCACCGGGGATCATTATGTCTATATTTTGAAGGGTGAAAATGTTAGCTACATATATTCGTGATATGTACAAAGAAAGCGATAAAGAAAAACTTGCCGACGCAATTGAGGAAATAGCCTCTGCGGTTGACGTTAATGGGTGGGCATCTTCTGGAGTCTATTGTTTTTGGGATCCTCAAACCAATCATATTCTCTATATCGGATTAGCTAGTGATTTGTATAATCGATTCAGGGAACACAATGGTCTGAAACCATGTCTTGCTAAAGGTTGTAAAAAAGAGCCCATAGCCTCATGGTTCAAAGATAACGATTATCTTGGATATTCAATTTTAGTTCAATCACGTTTAAGTCAAACTGAAGTGGCTAGAAATAATGGAAAGCTTATAAAAAGTTATGCTTCTGATTTATATGATCCTAGAGAAGCAATTGGTATTTCAGAAGGCTTGTTAATAGAGACTGAAAAGTTAAAACATGGGCAGCTCCCCCCTTGGAACAAGATTAGCGGAGCCTCTTACGGTAAAAATAAAGCAAGTCAAATGCACATCGAGCTTACAGAGTTGTTTACGGGAAAGCGCACAGATTTAAGGGTTGCCCAAAAAACGATAAGAGAAATCGCCAGCAGTGCTGAGTTCGAATCATTTGAGCTTTTTCTCCATGGGGTTCGACAAATGATGGCAATTACAGATTGGACCTTTGGTCGAGCTTGGAATGAGCTACCAGATGACTTCTATGCAAAAGATAGAATCATCGAACAAAGCTATGTTCCTAATATTCGAAGTCTGCTAAAAAAAATATAACAAATAAGAATAGGTGTCGCGCAGCCGACACCTTATTCGGGTGTTGAACAAGCCCAATGCTCCCTTCTATAGTAAATAGCGGTGTTGATATTGTCGGGGCCAAGGCCTTGTTACTTTTAGCAAGGCGAGTTTGGCTAAGACAGGGGGAATGGCGCTAAGCCTTTACCTGGCATACGTGATGCTAAGCTGTTATTTTTGTGTGTTTTCATCCTCATGTTAAGCCCTGCCATTCTCCTTATAAGGTTCGCCTTTCGGCTAGCTCGTTCGGCTAATGCCTGTGCAGTGCATGGGGTGTTGGCAGCAAGGGCATGGTCGGGTAGCGCTGTTGTTGTCGGTTTGGAGCGCGTCGAGATTAACGCGTTGCGACACACGCAGTAGTAACTGAATACGCAGCAATACCTGTTTAGCGTTACCCCGTAAAAAACCATAATCTCTCACCCGCTGTAAGCCCTTGGGCAATACATGCTGCAAGATAAGCGTTAAGAATTGCAAGGTAGGCAGGGTGGGGGTTTTGCTGGTGTGGCTTTGGCTATCTTGATACCTAAAACTCACTTGCACATTCTCGCTAAAGCGATGGCATCACGCCTATCGGTTTTGACTTTATCACCAGGCGCTTTAGGGATAAAGGCGGGAGCCACTGCCCAACATTCAATACCGTGCTTAGCTAAATGACGATAAAGCCAAAACCCACAGGGCCCAGCTTCATAAACTACGCAGAGGTGAGTAGCCAAGCCTTTGTATTTTTTGATAAGTTTGTTGATAGAACGAATATTGGTGGGTATGGTGCCGTGATAAGTCGGCTCATCTCTTGAGTTATCAACACAATAAGCGACATCAGTGGTCTCTTTGTGAACATCTAGTCCAATGAAAAACGTGCTAGATGTAGACATGTCGATCTCCTGTTCTGTTATGACTTGCATCTAACAGTGTGGCTCTAGTTTGACTAACCCACGATAAACGCAGGAGGTCGGCACTTTCACCGGGGATCATTATGTCTATAAGCCAAGGAGACCCCGTATTGCACCATGTAATGTTTGATGTCGATGGAACACTTGTCGAGTCCTTTAAATTCGATGAGGAGTGCTACATTGATGCAGTGTCTGAAGCTCTTGGACATAAGCTAGATAGCGATTGGTCTAAATATCCTCACATTTCTGACGCCGGTATTCTGGATCACCACTTGGCACAGCGCGGCCAACTACATACCAGAGAAGATGCACATACTAAGGTCAAAGCTGCATTCATCGCAAACATCAAAGGCCACCTATCTAGCTCATCAGCGAAGCAGGTCAATGGTGCCGCTGAGTTCATCACTCACTTGCGAAAGCAGCCGAACGTAAGTCTTTCTATTGCCACTGGTGGCTGGGGGAAACTGCGCGACTGAAGTTGGAGTCGGCTGGGATTGATGTCACTGGCATCCCACTAGCCTCTTCCAGTGATCACTATTCCCGCACTCAAATAATGAAGCTTTCTTTGCAAAAAGCAGGTATCCCGTCAGGCCATAAACTGACGTACTTCGGTGATGCTGCGTGGGATAAGAAAGCCTGTAAGGAGCTTCAGTTCAATTTTGTGCTGGTAGGTAACCGAATTGAACACAATCAGGCCATCAGCAACTTTGCATGCGTTGAGTAGGCGTGCAGGTTCATTGGCTTATAACAAAGCGCTCCGTCAGAAAACCAAAAGCCTCGCTGCGCTCGAAACGCTTTGTTTTCCGGTGAGCTTAAGCGTTAGAGTTTACGGCAAGTTACGGATGTTCAATTTTCAACTTAAATGTTGTAAGGGAAAAAAATATGGAAATTATAGTGTCTCTCGTAAGCATTTTAGGCGTAATGAGCCTTGGTATAATGAGTCCTGGGCCGAGTTTTGTTTTGGTAGCACGAACCGCTGTGGCAAGCTCAAGAGCTGACGGTTTAGCTACAGCAATCGGTATGGGAGTTGGCGCTCTCTTTTTTGCTACTTTGGCTCTTTTAAGTTTACAAGCAGTATTGTTAAGTGTCCCAACTTTGTACATGGCATTGAAGATACTTGGTGGAGTTTACTTGTTCTACCTTGCTGTTGTCATATGGCGGGGGGCAAAACAGACTATTGACATAGTTAATGGCTCAGGTGACAAGCCAAGTGAGGTTTACCAATCGTTTAAAATAGGTCTAATTACCCAACTCAGTAATCCGAAAACCGCTATATTTTATGGCAGTGTTTTCGCCGCTTTAATTCCTGAAAATTTGTCTATCTCTCTTGTGCTTGTTTTAGTTCTGATGCTATTTATACTTGAAGCGGACTGGTATTCAATTGTTGCTTTAGTTTTATCTTCAAGTGCTCCGAGAAGAGTTTATTTAAACTCAAAGACAGTTTTAGATCGCCTAGCTAGCTTTATTATCGTTGGCTTAGGGCTTAGATTAATTTTTAAAGCGAGCTCAGAGTAAAACTCTAAAAGGCACTTAAACGGAACAAAAACAGTGGCTAAGTTTCGCTTCGCTCCACATTTTAACCCACAACTTTAGTCCGCTTAACAATGCGCTACCCTCAACAATACCAGCTCCATTTGATTGTAAAAATGTAATTTAACTAACTAAGGTAAACAATGGCTAAAGATGCGCACTGTTCAGCAGACTTCAAACATGAGTGGCGCAAACATGAGAAGGCGCTTTATCTTCCCAAAAATAAGCCAGAGGTGGCTGAGGTACCTGCTTTTAAGTTCATCACCGTTAAGGGTGAGGGTAACCCTGGCAATGAAGCCTTTTCGGAATGTGTGGCCGCTTTATACTCGTTAGCCTACGGCTTAAAAATGAACTTAAAGAAAATGGCAAATGAACCAGCAGGGTATACCGATTATACGGTGTATCCGCTAGAAGGCCTTTGGGACATTAACGAGCAAGCTAAAAAGTCATTTAAAGGCACTATCAATAAAGATGACTTGGTGTATACCCTGATGATTCGCCAACCTGATTTTATCGACGAGTCATTATTTAATGAGATAAAAGCCTTGGTTAAAATGAAGAACCCGTCACCGCGTCTTTCATCGGTAAGCTTTGAAACATTGGTTGAAGGTCCTTGTATTCAAATGCTGCACTTAGGCCCTTTTGAAGATGAGCCGCTAAGCTTTTCGCAAATGGAAAACTTTGCCGAAAACGAAGGCCTGAACCGAATTTCAAAACAGCATCGTGAAATCTATTTAACAGATGCTAGGCGTGTGAGCCCTGAAAAATACAAAACCGTATTACGCTTCCAAGTTGAACCCAAAGCCATCGCCCAAGTTTAGATCTTGTCATTACTACTTTAATCGCTAGCCGAGCTTAAAGGTTTGGCGGTTGTTGTTGCATTGTGAATTCGGACACTTAGCTGTTTGTAGTGTTAAGCGCAACTGAGTTTTAATATTTGCCCTGAAAGCTACCAAAGCGAGCACTATTGAAGGTGGGCTATCAATGATGTTAAAAGAGATTATCTACAAGACGGCTAGTGCAATCCTGTTGCCGTTGAAGGCTGCGTGTTGTCACCCAGCCAGAGCAAAACATGCCGTTCTTTTACCCTGAGCTAAAAGCGTTGTGCATGAATTTGCTTGGTACCGTATGTGACCGAGCTTTGTTAGCTTCTTTTCCCTGTAAAACGGATCTTTTCAGCTTCTATAAGCGCATCATGAAAACCTGCTGTGGTAAAAGTAGCGTTATTAAAGCTGACTTTATGCATGCGGTTAAATGAAGAATTAACGATGGCTTTGTCTTTAAGACTTTTGGGCACCAATAAACAATGGTTTTTTTGATGCTTTGACTTAAAGGTGACTAGCTTTCCGGCAACTGTGTGTTGTTGTTCGGCCTTTGTGCAATTACCACTAACAGTGCTTGAAATGATGACGCCACCATCTGTAAAACTAAATTCAGCTAGGTAACCTTGATCTTGACTCAACACTGCAGCATTGTTGTTATTGGCTACATGCCAGTGTTGGGAAAACTCATCGATGTTTGCTAGAGAGCTGGCTGAAACAAACAGGCTTAAAAATACTAAGTAATACTTATTCATATTAGTCTCTCTCACAATTAAAAATTTTGCCTGAGTCAGTATCTTTTAAGCACTCGTATTCAACTCCATCTTTGTAAATTTCTACTTCAATGATTTGAGCATGAGCATTGTGACTAAGCATGATTGAATAGATGAGCAGTGATAATAGTGTTGTGTCGGTCTTTTTCATTGTTGTTGTCTCGTAGCGGTTAAGTTGATGAGGCTATTGTGTGACGTTGGTTGTTTTATTACCAACTAGCACCTTTAAGTTGAGCTTTGAGCTACTGGCCAACTGACCTGTATGTTGAAAATATTCAATGTTGGTTTTGTGGTTTCGTTAAGCTGAGGCGTTATGATGAAAAGCACTTATGCATGGCAAAGTTAACTTTTCGCAGACTCTGCAAAGCCCTTGGTAGATTTATGCATTGCAATTAATGTCATCAACAGGTGGAATAGAATCTAAAAAACCTTTAAGCCAGAGCTAAACAGCTATAGAGCTAGCCAAGCAAGTTATCCAGTAGTTGCTCTTTAGCTGTAAATTAGAAGGCTGTTATACAAAGTGTATGATTTCCCTCAGTAAAAGTAACTTGGGTGAGTGTTACTTTTAACGTCTGCCAACCACGGAGAAATACCAAGATGAACGCATGCCAAACTGGATTTAACCCTGAATACCATGAAGAAGCACCGAGCTTAGAGGAGTTAGCCGAGCTTAAAGGTTTGGCGGTGTTGGAGTTTGGTGCTACCTGGTGTGGCCATTGTAAAGCGGCAGCCGCCGCGGTTGAGACGGTGTTGTCCCCAAAAGATCTTCCGCACATTAAGGTGTTTGACGGTAAAGGTAAGCGCTTAGGACGAGCTTTTAAAGTAAAGCTTTGGCCAACACTGATACTGCTTGATTCAGGTAAAGAAGTTGCTCGAATCGTAAGGCCGGTAGAGGCAAGTGAGGTGCAAGCTTTGTTCGCAAATACAGGTGCTTAAGCTTTTGCTATTGCTTTGGCCTTAATTTAAGTAAAATGCCTCGCTATGGATAGCAAGCCAACGGGTTTGCTATTACGCCCACTTGTTATTTTATAAGTATCTTTATGCAAGCTTTTAGTACCCAGTTCACCTTATCTCGCGAATACTTAGCCGAGTGTTTTGATCAAACATCACCCTTTGAAAAGAAGTCACTGTTAAAGAAGTGGTTTCCAGCCTTGCTGCTGTTGGCAGGTTTAGCACTGCTGATGTTTACCGATCAACCGAAAGTGGCAGGCAGCATGCTTATTGGTTTAGCGATATTAGAGCTTATTCACCTTCGCTTTAAACGAACTTGGTGGCTAACCCGCCAAATGTGGGGCCGCAGTTCTAATAGCGAAGTAAAGCTTAGTGTGAGTGAAGAGGGTATTGAAACTCAAAACCCTTATACCAAAACAAGCCTCGCTTGGAGCGATGTAGAAACCGTTATAGAAACGGAATTAGGTTTTATATTGGTTGCCAAAAGCGGTGGGCGACAGTATTTGTCTAAGTCGCTATTTCCGGCTGAACTGGTGAGCGAGATACTAGCCAAGTTTAACTAACAGTGATTTAGTATCGCTCTCTACTAGCAATTTTGTTCTATAGGCTACTGTGCTGTTGCGTAACACTGCTTCTAGATTTAGCTAGATTCTTAAGGATAAGAAATGTTTAGTCACGTAATGATTGGCACCAACGATTTATCTCGCTCACAAGCTTTTTATGACGAGATAATGCAAGTGCTGGGTTATAAAAAGGGCGTAATGGATGCCAAAGGGCGTTGCATGTATGTCACCGCTTCTGGAGTATTGGGCTTAACCAAACCGATAGATGGAGAAGCCGCCAGTATTGGTAATGGTATGACCGTGGGCTTTTTAGCAAGTAGCCCAGAGCTAGTGAACGAATGGCACCGAGTAGGGCTTGAAAACGGTGGAACCGCGATTGAAGAACCACCAGGTGTAAGAGGCCAGCCACCGCGTGAACTGTATTTAGCTTATCTTCGTGATCCCGATGGTAACAAAATATGCGCAACCCATTTTGTGGCTAAATAGTTTGAGTGAACAGAGTAGCAATGCTAATTGCTGCTTGTTTGTATTAAGCTTTAGGTTGCGTTGGCTATTTAAGCTGTAACCTTTTTCCTTTAGCGGCCAGCGCCGAAAACACCGTACAAGCAATACCAAACAAGGCAATAGTGAGTAGTGGCAGCACCCAGCCTTGGCTAGTGGTATGGATAAAACCAATCATTGAAGGGCCCGTTGCTGCTAGTGCGTAACCAATACTTTGTGACATGCCCGATAAGGCTGCGGCTTGTTGTGAATTACTGGTTTTATGGCCAATAAAACTTAAGGCCACAATAAAGGTTGAGCAGTTACTTAAGCCAAACAAACCCACCCACATAATCGCTAAACTTGGCGCGATTATCATGCCAATTAAGCTAAACACCACCGTTGAAGCACAAAGAGTAATCAATACCGTATGGTTTTTAAGCTTTGCCAAAATAGGCATTAAGGCTAAGCCTGGCACCATGGTAGAAAACTGCAAAAAGCCATAGATATAACCGGCGTCTAATTCACTGTATCCCACATCGTTTAAGATTTTAGGTAACCAACCGGCAAAGGCATAAAAAGTAAAAGAGTTTATGCCAAGAGCTAAGGTAACAAACCAAGCCATTGGTGAGCGTAGTAATGTGCTTATTGCTGGAGTATTGTTTTCTTCTTGCGCTTGCTGCTGTTGCGTTTTACTTGATAGCTTGGGAAGCCAAAATAGCAGTGCAGCTAGGGGGAAGATGAGGTTAAAGGCTAAGGCAAATTGCCAGCCCGATACTTGGCTTGGCGCATGCAGCGACAGCGGCACCATAATGCTAGCAGCTAAAGTAGAGCCCACTCCCATGATAAAAATGTACAGGGAAGACACTTCGGATATGCGCTCGGGGAAGAATTTTTTTACCACTGCCGGTAGCAATACGTTACCAAAGGCTATACCTGCACCTAGCAGCACCGTACCAAGATATAAGGGGGAAACATAACCTAAAGAGCGCACACCAACACCTAAAGCAACACACAGTAGTGACACAACAAGTGCTTTTTCTAAGCCTACTCGTTGCGCCAGTTTTGGCGCTAATGAAGAAAACACTGCTAAGGAGATTAACGGCAGGGCAGTAACAAAACCTGCTTGTGCGGCGTTTAGAGAAAGGCTCTCCATTATTTGTTCTAAAACAGGCGCTAGGCTAGTGAACGGTGCTCTTAAGTTAAGAGCGACTAAAAACACGCCTATTAAGGTAAGTAATGTAACAGGTGATAAACGAGGCATCTTGGTTACTGCGAAGATAAAAACAAGATTTTACATCAAATTAGCATATTTGTATTACATATTTGCTATCAGTTTACAGATTAAATTGTTGTCCGGTATCGCCGATAGCCATGGCTTATTCTCAGGTGTAGAGTAGGACTTTGAATAATCACTAGCGTTACTGGTTTCACTATACATGGAGAACTTTATGTCTTACGAAATACTGGTGGGTTTACAGGTAATTGATGATGCAAAGTATGCTGAATATCGCGCTGCGATGAAGCCCATTTTAGCTGACTATCAAGGCCACTTTGTGTATGACTTTAGGGTGTCGGAGGTGCTTAAGACCGAACAGCAAGATTCACCTGAGCAACGTAAAATTAACCGTGTTTTTACCATTAACTTTAGCAGTGAAGCTCACATGGAAGACTTTTTTGCCGACGCCAGTTACTTAAAAGTTAAACAGCAGCATTTTGTGGATTCGGTGGCTAGTACCACCATAATTTCTGCTTATCAGAAAGCGGATTAGGTGAAGTACCCATAGTATGCAGAGTGTGTTCTGGTCGCTAGCTTAGTTGCTTAACGGTTTTAGAAAAAAAGCGCCACTCAGGGGAAGTGGCGCTTTTGCTTACGGTCTTGGTGCTAGGGCCAAGAGATTGCTAAGGCGTTAGCGCTGTGGCGGGGCGGAGAAGTCCCAAACCACCATGCTGGCAACCGTTAGCTCACCGTTATGTTTAAAGTCAACATTCACGGTGTTGTTGGTAGAGAGGTACTCTACCGGTACAGGAATTTCTAGCGTAGCAAAGTAACGGTCTGACGAGTATTTAGCCGGACCACGCCAATCGATAGGAGTGGTCACTTCGTTACCATTTACTACTAGCGAATTAATGGTTAGTAGGCCACCTTCGATGTCGTCTTGGTCTGGGAACAAGGCTACGGTTAAGCGTAACTGTGCTTCAGCAGCGCCACTTGGAACAGTAAGATTGTTAACTTTAACGGTTTTTGCACCACCATTTACGCTAATGCGATGAGGCACAGAACCGCCACTAACACTTTCTCCAAAGTATTTGTGCTCGGTGACTTTTTGGTTAATGTTAACGTTGTTGCTCAAGGTGTAACGCAATACCACAGTGCCGTCGCCAGCTAAGGTTAAGCTAGAAGGAAGCTGCTTTTTATGGCGGCGTTCTAGTTTAGTGTGCTCTACGCCTTCGAAGTACATTTGACGTAGTTCAACGTTACTCACGTTTAAGCCGGTAAGGCCCGCAACATTTAAGTTTACGCTGGTATCATGCTCTTCAAGGTTGTTAATGATTACAAACAACTCGTTGCCATCGACGTATGCGTTAACCTGAACATCTGGATCCGTTGAGTGAGTGTCAACGCGGGTGCCATCTACATCAGCCCAAAGCTCAAAGAACTTGATGTAAGAAGACCACTGCCAATCACCATTATTTAACGCTGATTCCATGATCATTGAGTAGTGGTAAGGTGCTGTACAGTTAACCGTAGCATCGTAGCCACAACCGCCTGGTTTGTATCCCCATAAAGGTTTAGCTGGGGTAAATGGCATTGACTTAATCACGTAATCTGGACGTTGCAAGAACTGCATTAACATACCGTTAAACGCTTTTAAGTTTGCGATGTCGTAACGCTCTTCGTGCGGCAGTTCATCCCACGCGCCGTTTACTGCGCCGTATTCAGACAGCACAAGCGGCTTGCGGTTTTCTAGACCACCTAAGTTAACGTCGTACCATTCCATCATGTCTAACATGGCTTGCACGTGTCCACCACGGCGAACCGTAGCTGCGCGGCCTCCGGCTGTTTCACTAGGCCAGTCGTAAATATGTACTGAGTAGAAGTCCATATCGGCACCGGCTTCTTCCATAAAGCCACGCCACATTACATCCCACTGATACCAATCGCTTTCACGCGTATCGTCAACCGTGGTTTGCATAGCTTCGGTAAACATTGCACAGGCTTCTTCGTCTACCCAAGCACATAGGTAGTCGTCTTGGTGGCGAGAGATACCATCGCGACGGTAGAAGTCATGTTGTCCCCACGTCATACCACCAACCATTGGAGCTTCATCACCTAAAGCTTGCTTAATTTCTTGAGCAACTAGTGAGTGATAGCGCCAAATGTCCTCTTGGTTAGTCACCATGAACTGACCAGTCTTCATTAACATGTCTGGTTCGTTTATCACTTCCCAGAACTTAGGCATTGGCTCACCAACGTTGCTGTTTTGTGAATTGGCATAGTAGTTGGCGAGGTAGTGACCCATCCATTTAGCGGACGTTTCAATGTTTTTCGGCTGCCAACCAGTTGACGTCATACCATTGTCGTACCAGCTAAGGGTAGGGTAAGTTGGATGCGGATTTGTACCCGCAATCAGCTCGGTGTTGCTTGGAGAGAAGCGTTTATAAAACTCGTTGTTGGCGTAGTCTTCACGCAATACTTTACCGCGGTTTACCATCCATTCCATATCTGGGTTATTCGCTAAAGATGGATCTTGAGCGGTTTCTTTGAAGCGCCAAGTTGCAGTACCGTTGTCTCGGCCTAAGGTTACTCCAAGCGTATTCACCACATAGTTAAGCTTATCGCTGTGGCCATTCCAATCTTGCTCGTAAATCGCACTGTGCATAGTAATGTGGCGGTTACGACCAAAGTCAGACACTCCATTAACTTCATGCAGCATATTGGCATTCACACTAACTGATACCGTATGGCTGTTGCTTAGTTGTGAAGTAGAACAACCTTCTGAATTGGCAAACTCGTCGACAGGTGTATTTGGACAAATATCTACACTGTCTGCAACGCCATCCTCGTCGGCGTCACTACCTAACACTGGACAACCCTGAGGGTTTACATTTTGGCCAAAAGGCGTGTTTGCACATTGATCAATGGTATTTGGTATCCCATCAAAATCGTCATCGTCACCGCCAGTGCTTGCACAGCCTATATCGTCAACAAAAGCACCTTGAGCTGTGTTGGGGCATTGATCAATGCGATCATTGATTCCATCTTGGTCGGTGTCCTTTTGCGAAGGCGTACAACCATTTGAGTCAGCCACTTCATCACTTGGACTGCTAGGGCAAATGTCATCTACATCTGGAACACCGTCGCCGTCACCATCGATAGCTAGATCAACATCGCCTATGCGACTAAAGCTGATACTGTCGATATTGAATTGGAAATCAGCAGAGCCTGCACCGTAGATGCGAATAGTGTTGGTACCGCTAAAGATATTAAATTTGCCATTACCTGGCTGGGTATAAAACGTATCCCAATCGCCACCTACGCTATTCACTGTGGTAATGTTTTTAATCGTTAACTGGCCGTTATGGTCAGTCACCATTAAACCTACTGCAGTGTCACTTAAAGTACCGGTAGACACTCGGTAACTAGCATCGTACAAACCACCGTTTTCAAGTGCTACGTAAAACTCTAAGTAATCACCTGAGTTGAAGTAGTTAACGGCTTTACCGTTAGCTAGGTCGTAAATTTGTACTTCGCCGCCAACTGCTTGGTAGTTTTCTGCTTCTAGGGTGAAGCTGCCAGCTACTGGTACTGGATCGCTACCATTACCAGGTGGAATGACTACTGGAGGGTCAGTTGGATCGGTCGGGTCTGTCGGGTCAGTTGGATCGGTCGGGTCCGTAGGATCAGTTGGGTCCGTAGGGTCCGTAGGGTCCGTAGGGTCCGTAGGATCAGTTGGGTCAGTAATGTCTCCTTCGCGCAACAAAGCAAAGCTGGATAAGTTCCACTGCCAGTCGTTGGTGCCAGAGGCATTTAAACGTAGTTGCACAGACCCGCTAGGCATTGACAGCAGGTAGCTTGGTTTTAGAGATTGGTAGTTATCCCAACCGCCAGCTGCAACAGAGGATTTCCCTGCGGTGGTCCATCCATTCCCTGTATTTAGTAATACTTCAATTTCTACGCCGGCATCTATAGCTGTAGCAATTAAATATTCAATGCTGTAATCACCAGCTTCAGCAATGTTTAGGCTGTAGTCTACATAATCACCTTTGTTTATGTAGTTGATAGCGCTTACGCCGTTGGTGGTGTAGGTGCTAACTGGCGAGGCTTGGCCATCAGCAAAGCTACCTCCACTCGCACTAAAGCTGGTGGCTTGGGTAATTAGAGCTTCTGGTGGAACTACAACAGGGGGCTCTGGGTCAACCGGTTCACCGGATACTTTTTGCAGGGTGAAGTAGTCTAAGTTCCACTGCCAATCATTGCTGCCAGAGGCTGCGATTCGAATATCTGCTTGGCCACTGGGCAGTTCAATAGTGTGGTTTGGTGCAAGTGCTTGAAAATTATCCCAGCCTGCAGCCGATACGCTGGTTCGCCCTTGCGAGACCCATGCGTTACCATTTTTCACTAGTACTTCAATTTCAGTGCCGTTTGGTATGTCGGTACCAATAAAGTACTCAATGCTGTAAGTCCCGGCTTCAGTAATATCTATTTGATAATCTAAGTAATCGCCTTTGTTCACAAAGTTTATTGCAGTAGCACCATTCACCGTATAGGTACTCACTGCAGCAATTTGGCCGTCGTCGAAGGTTCCGCCAATCATAACGAAATCTTCTGCCTCTACTCGTATTGCTTCACCAGCCGCTGCTGAACATACACCTATGCTCAGAATTGAACTGACAGCAAAGCAGAGCGGAGCCATTTTCATTGCCTTGATAGTCATAAAACTTCCTATGTTTATATCCTAGTTATTCATTCGCGTTGTTACTTGTTGATCTGTTAAAACGCAATATGCTCAATTTTGGTATACCAATTATGGTTACCGTGTTTAGTTATCTAAGGCTTAACCTTGTAAAAGTTGCTTAGCGTGTTTGCGTCCAATAGCCGCCAAGCTACTTAAGCTGCGGTGCTTAAGTAATATGATTGCGCTATCTAAAACGTTGATCACTTGTTGCCACTCCTTGGGTTAAGCGATTCAAGAAATAGCTACCTCCTTATCGGATTATTCGCCTCCCTAAATAACGCCATAGGTTGACCAATTTGTTTGTAGTTAAGCAAATAAATAGCATCATTGGTTATCCAAAATTTAGAGTTTGATCACAATTGGTTGATCAATATTTATTTTTACTGGGTGAATAATTACTTGATTAGGCGAACTGTGGGGCAGTTCAAAATTTGTACTTTATGCGTTTCATGGAATTTTCTGGTTGAAGGTGTTGCGGCTAACTGGTCTGATTTGTAATTCTATTAACTCATTGTTTCATAGTATTTATCTGCTATTTCAGCCGAGGTTTTGAGTTAAGGCTTGTCACTGAAACTTAAAAGGGAAGTGGAAAATAATTGAACGTTATTTGCTCAAATTGCTTTAGCTAAGCTGTTGTTAAGTAATTGAATAATATGCAAGTATATTGCATAGCATTGATGTTCTAGCGGCATAACTGTTTCTGTCTTGTTCTAATGGCCTTAGGTAAATAGACAAGCTTATAAGTACACGAGTGATGAATGGAAACACGAACAGGAAAATTATCTAAAAGATCAATATTAGCTTTGTTGGTTACTGCTGTAGCAGCTTGCTCACCGCTTAAGGAAAGCTACACAGTTGAAGATTTTCAAGGCTATTGGATTTATGGCTTTGAAACCTCAGTATTTGAGAGTTGCATGGGAGAACGATATTGGATGTGGTCTAGTGACGATGTTGAAGGACTTTACCAACGAGAAGGCTACTACAACCCTGTGCATGTAAGCGGCTACATCCTGCCACCCAGCCCAGAGCAAAATATGCAGTCATATTTGCCTGAGCTGAAGGTGAAGAATATGACCTTGCTAGAAACCGTGTGTAACTAGCTATTTTTTCCGGTAAATCTAATTTTCTCTGCCTGTATTAATGCATCGTGAAAACCATTTGTGGTGAAGCTGGCATTGTTAAAGCTAACTTTTTTCATGCGGTTAAAAGATGAGTTAACCACAGCCTTGTCTTTGACGCTTTTAGGAATTAGAGAACAGTGAGTTTGTTGCTGCTTTAGCTCAAATGTCACTAGTTTACCCGCTACTTTATGTTGTGTAAGGTCACTGGTACAGCTACCACTAATAGTGCTAGATATGATTACGCCACCGTCTACAAAACTAAACTCAGCAATGTAGCCTTGATCTTGACTTAGTACTGCAGCGTTATTGTTGCTAGCTACTTGCCACTGTTGAGCTAGGAGCTTGTTGTTTGCAAAGGCACTTGTTGAAATAACTAGGCCTAAAATGAAAACCAGATGCTTATTCATATTAATCTCGCTCACAGTTAAAAATTTTGCCAGAGTCAGTGTCTTTTAGGCACTCGTATTCAATTCCTTCCTTATAGATTTCAACTTCGATGATGTGAGCGCTGGTAGTTTGGCTAAACATTAACAAACCAAAGATAAGCGATAGTATTGCGGCTGTATTTGTTTTCATTTTATTGTCTCGTTGCTGTTTGCTTGGTGAGCCTATTTTGCAGCGCTGCCTAATTTTCCACCAATTAGCACCTTTAAGTTTGGCTAACAGCTGATAACAAACCGGAGAGAATGTCGAAAATCTTCAATATTTGAATTTGCCGTCTAGTTAGATTGAAACTTCATTTTGAAGAGAACTTAGATATGACCAAGATAAATTATTTAGCAGAAGCGCCTAAGGCCATGCAAGCTTTAATCGAACAAGAAGAGTATTTAAAAAGCCAATTTAGTCAGCATCCAAGTTTGGGCATTAAACTTTTAGAGTTGGTTAAGCTAAGAGTATCGCAGATAAACCAATGTGCCTTCTGTATTGATATGCATCGTAAAGGCGCGATTAAGGCAGGAGACAGTTGGCAACGCCTTAACTATACGTAAAATTGTTAACAGCGAAGCATGTTTAAGGTGTAAGTATTCCGCGCTCTTCAAACACTTGCTTGGCTACTAACATGCCGTTAATTGCGGCTGGAAAACCGGCATACACAGCCATTTGTAAAATCACCTCGGTAATTTCTTTGGGACTACAGCCTACATTTAAAGCGCCATGGATATGAACCGCTAGTTGCGGAGCACAGTTGCCCATGGCGGTAAGTGCTGAGACTGTGGCTATTTCTCGAGACTTAAGATCTAAGTCTTGGCGGCTGTATATGTCTCCAAAGGGAAACTCTATGGTGAACTTGGCGAGATCTGGACATATAGTGGCAAGGCTTTCTATTACTTTGTGACCCGCTTCGCCGTCTATTTCGCTTAGCTTGTCAAAACCGCGTTGGTATCGAGTTTGTTCCATGGTTTACTCCAATAACTTAATGTCTAAGCATTAGCCTAGACCTTGGAGCTAAGTCCAAGTCAAGCTAGAGTTTTAACTTGGGTTGGATAAAGTCGATAAAGGCGGTGATACGCCGAGCAACCGCAGACGATTTGTAATACACCGCATTAACTTGGCGACGATGGCTATCACTAAGTAAAAATGAATCTAGCACGGTAACGGCTTTGCCCTGGCTAATGTCTTGCTTGATCATAAAGCCTGACAAACACGCAATGCCGTTGCCCGCCAATACTAACTGACGAACGGTTTCCCCGTTGCTGGCTGTAACACTAGGTTGCAATGAGTCAAAGCCTTTCAAGGGCCAATGATTAAGCACTTTAGCGCCGCTAAAGCCGATTAGTTCGTGTTGATTAAGCTGGCTAACTGTTTGCGGTACACCACGTTTAGCTAAGTATTCTGGCGAGGCAACAATATGTAGTTCGCTAGCGCCAAGCGGGCGAGCATGTAAAGTTGAGTCAGTGAGCTTGCCAATGCGGATCGCCAGATCGGTTTTTTTCTCAAGTAGATCGACAAAACCTTCGTTTGAGCTCAGCTCTAAATCGATGTCTGGGTAGGCTAGTTTAAATTCACCAATTAGCGGCACTAACTGATGCAATACAAAAGGGCTAGCTGCGTCTACCCGTAGGCGTCCTTTGGGCAGCTCTCCGCGAGAGATAATGTCTTCTTCGGCTTGTTGAATTTTGGCTAAACCAGCACGTACAGATTCTATAAACTGACGGCCCTCGTCGGTTTGCTCAATTCGCCGGGTAGTGCGGTTGAGAATGCTAATACCCAACTGCTTTTCTATTTTGCTTACCGCTCGTGACACTTTAGCCACTTGAATATCAAGCACATCTGCTGCTGCAGAGAAACCACCACAGTCGACGACTGCGATTAAAATTTCAAGATCGTCGGAACGGTTTTTTAGGCTAAACATTAGTTAATCTACCTAGTGAAACAACAAAAGTATTCACCTAATACTAGTGGTTTTTAGAATAGTTGTCTCAATGTATTGGACTTATTGCTTACATTTTTTACAAAAGTATTTTGTAGAAGCTACTGTTTTTAACAAAGGTTGTCTCGCTAATAATGGCCGCCATCAGGTTGCTGCTGCAACTATCAATGGATTACGAGAGAGATGATTATGCCTTTAGCTTTATTCGCACTTACTTTAAGTGCTTTTGCCATTGGAACCACCGAGTTTGTGATAGTGGGTTTAATTCCGACTATGGCGCAAGACTTAGCGGTTTCTTTACCTTCTGCCGGTTTGTTAGTGAGTTTATACGCTTTAGGTGTTGCGGTTGGCGCACCTGTCTTAACCGCGCTCACCGGCAAGTGGCCAAGAAAACAAGTGTTGTTAGCGGTAATGAGCTTGTTTGTAGCGGGTAACTTGCTGGCTTGGCAAGCACCTAGTTACGAAACCTTAGTTGGTGCGCGAATACTCACTGGACTCGCTCACGGCGTGTTCTTTTCTATTGGCTCCACCATTGCCACTGGCTTAGTAGCCAAAGAAAAGGCCGCCAGCGCCATCGCGATTATGTTTACCGGACTTACCGTTGCTTTAGTTACCGGTGTGCCTTTAGGTACTTATATCGGCCAAAACTTTGGTTGGGAAACCACCTTTTTAGTGGTGGCTATGTTGGGCTTAATTGCGCTTATCGGTAGCGCACTATTAGTACCTAGCAATTTAAAGCAATCACCGGCTACCAAGATTAGCGAGCAAGTTAAAGTACTCACCGAACCACGTTTACTGCTGGTATATGCGATTACCGCAATTGGTTACGGCGGCTCATTTACCGCATTCACCTTTCTAGCGTCAATTTTGCAAGATGTGAGCGGGTTTAACGCCAATGCCATTAGCTTAATTATGTTGGTTTATGGGGTATCTGTAGCCTTTGGCAATATTTGGGGTGGTAAAATGGCCGACCGTTTAGGGCCAACAAAAGCACTTTCTTGGATTTTCTTAGGTTTAGCCTCGGTACTGTTGGTATTCAATTTTACTGCGGTAAATCCAATTGCAGCGGTATTAACCATTTTGGTGTGGGGCGCATTTGCCTTTGGTAATGTACCTGGCTTGCAAGTATATGTGGTGAAACTAGCTGAACAGCATACCCCAAATGCAGTGGATGTTGCCTCTGGTTTAAACATTGCCGCATTTAACGTGGGCATCGCAATTGGCGCGTGGGGCGGCGGCATGATTGTAGCTAACGCGGGTGTGGAACATACGCCGTGGGCAGGTGCAGTTATCGTATTAGGCGCTTTATTGCTAACCCGCTTAAGCGCGGCTTTAGACAAAAAGTCGACTGTTAGCGAAACCCAGGTGTGCCAAGCAGCTTAAGCGAACTTGATTAGGCCGCTTAGTAAGGCCAGTTATATTGCCGCTCACTTAATGTGAACGGCATTATTGTTTTAGTCAGGCTTTTATCTTCGTAACCTGAAAATAAAGCTTACTTAAACTCGGGGCCTTACCTATACATTTTCTCAATATTGAAAAATAGTTGGGCTTTGTTGAAATAGAAGCTAGTGATTGTAGGTCTTTGTTTGGCGTGAAGAAGTACTAAAGTGCTTAGTTCGACTACGCTTAAACAAGATCCAAAATCAGGGAGTTAGCTTTGAAAAAGCACATACCACTTATTCTATCTATTTACGTTGCCTTTGTTTTTTTACAATCTTTATTCTTTAAGTTTGCCGGTTGGTTTGGCAGTCCAGCAGACATTACTGTGTATATTTTTGATACCGTTGGGCAGTGGTTGCGCGATGGCTTGGGTTTGAATCTTATTGGCGATTTGTTTGGCCAATATGGAGAAACCGTTATTGGATTAGCCGAATTAGTGGCGAGTATTCTTATACTGCGTAAAGTAACGCGTTTTTACGGAGCACTGATTGGTTTAGGTGTGATGTCTGGCGCTATATTTTTTCACATTTTTACCCCGCTTGGCCTGTTCCCATATACCGACTTAAGCTGTTTGCAAGAAGGCTGCCCTAGAGAGTATCCCTTGTTCTTTATGGCGATTGGAGTATGGCTAAGCTGTGCCTATCTACTCTATCTAGACCGCAGCAAAGTACTTGGCAAAGCGGAGTAATACCGAACTATAAAAAAGGCACCAGATTTGGTGCCTTTTTTATTTAGCGGGTGTAGCCGTTAAATTCTTTTTCGTGGCCGATAGTCGACATAGGGCCATGTCCGGGTAAAAACTGATAGGCATCATCAAGTGTATAAAGTTGGGTTTTGATGGCGTTGATCAGAGTAGGGTGGTCGCCTTTGGGGAAATCTGTTCTACCAATCGAGCCGTTAAACAATACATCGCCAACAATCGCCAGTTGGTTGTCGTGGTCGACAAACACTACATGACCAGGAGTGTGTCCAGGGCAGTGGCGCACTTCTAGTTTTAACTCACCTACTTCAATCACTTCACCGTGTTCTAACCATTGATCAGGGGTAAAGCTAGCCACTTCTGGAAAACCAAACATTTGGCATTGCATGGCCATTTTGCTTATCCAGAAATCATCATCTTTATGTGGGCCAATCAGCGGCACTTGATAGCGTTGCTGAATAATGCTGCTTGCGCCTACGTGGTCTAAGTGACCATGGGTTAGCAGAATTTTTGTTACTTCAACACCAGCCTTTTCTACCGCTGCTTGAATCAATTGCGGATCACCACCTGGATCGACAATCGCAGCTTGTTTGCTTTCATCACACCAAATAAGGGTGCAATTTTGTTGAAACGGAGTAACGGGAATAATTTGGTAAGCCATCTTAGTTAACTCTTATTGATTACAAGCCTAGTGTACGTATGTAGATGAAATTTTCTATAGTTTGTAATAACTAAGGCACCAATTAAAGTGGCTTATGTTTATAATGGAAATAAGCCCAACAGATTGGAGAATCACTTGAATATCAAAGATATTATGCAAACTCGAGTTGTTACCGTAGGCATGGATCAGCGGCTATTCGATATAAAAGACATTTTTGATAATGTGAGTTTTCATCACTTAGTGGTACTTGATGATGAAGACGCCGTAGTTGGCGTTCTTACTGAGTCAGATTTGTTAGCCTCACTTAGCCCCTATTTGGGGAAAGCGGCAGAAAGCCAACGCGACGTACATACCTTAACCCAGCGAGTTCATCATGTTATGACTCGCCAGCCTTTGTGTTGTGACCCTACTACCAGCATTAGCGATGCCGGCCGTAACTTGGTGGATAAAGGTATTAGCTGTTTGCCGGTAATTGATGAGCATCGCAAATTGTTGGGCTTAGTCACTTGGAGAGATGTTCTCGCTTGCCTATTAGTTAATAACGACAACTAACAATGACAAGTACTCCTCTTAACCCGCCTGTGATGTTTATGGGCTGTACCAGTGATGCGGGTAAATCCTTGGTTTGTGCCTTGTTTTGCCGCCACTTAACTAATGCAGGTTTAAACGTTGCGCCGTTTAAAGCGCAAAACATGAGTAACAATGCAGCGGTAACTCAACAAGGCGGGGAAATCGGCCGCGCTCAATATCTGCAAGCCATTGCCGCAAAGCAAACACCAAGCATTGATATGAATCCGGTGTTGTTAAAACCACATAGCGAAAAAGGCGCTCAGGTAGTGGTGAATGGTGAAGTAAGCCATGAGCTGTTAGCTAAAGACTGGCACCAACGAAAATCGGTTCTTTGGCCAGCAGTAACTGCTAGCTTGGCTCGCTTGCAACAGGATTATTCGCAACTGGTGATTGAGGGAGCCGGAAGCCCAGCCGAAGTTAATCTGCGTAAAAGTGATATTGTAAATATGGAAGTGGCCTTGCACTGCCAAGCCTCGGTTTACCTTATTGCTGATATCGACCGCGGCGGTGCCTATGCGCACTTGCTAGGAACATGGATGTGTTTAAGCGCAGAAGAGCAAAAGCTTGTAAAAGGTTTTGTGCTAAACAAGTTTCGTGGTGAGCAGGCTTTATTGCACGATGCCAATGTGTGGTTAGAAGAGAAAACCGGCATACCGATAGTGGCAGTTATTCCCTGGACCGAGCACCAACTACCCGAAGAAGACAACTTTTTTCACCGCAGTGTTTGGCAACCCAATTGTTTGAATATTGCGCTAATTGTTTATCCTTATGCCAGCAACTTAGATGAGTTTGATCCTTTGGTGTATCAACAAGGGGTGAATGTTGTTCCGCTCCGAGAACACCAAGATTTAAGTCACTTTGATGCGATTATTTTACCTGGCTCCAAACATGTTGCCGCTAGTCGCAAGCACTTGGCAAAAACCGGTTTAGACCAGCAAATCATTAACGCTGCAAAACAAGGCGTTCGAGTAACTGGTATTTGCGGAGGATTACAAATTCTTGGGGAACACAATCTTGATCCGAACTCTGTAGAAGGTGAAGCATTTAAGGGCTTATCGCTACTTCCCCTTACTACAACATACTCCAGCTTAAAAACTACAGTTCAACGTAGTATTGATTTTGGCGATGAAACAATACAGTGCTATGAAATTCATCACGGGCAAACTCAGTGTTCAGCCCAGTTAGATAGCTTTGTTGAGCAAGCAACTGGTTGGCAGCTAGACAACGTGCAAGGATCCTATCTGCATGATTTGTTTACTAATCGAAAGGTTTGCCAAGACTGGCTAGAAAGCCTTGGTTGGCAAGGGAAGTGCGAAGACTGGAATCAGGTACTAGATAATGAACTAGACAGGCTATGTGACAAGTTAAGCTTGCCACTTAGCCAGCTATCCGAACAGCTAGGCTTAACCAAGCCTTAGTTTGAAAACCTTTAGTTTACCCAGCCTTGTTCACGGTAGTAACGCAGGGCGCCAGGGTGAAGTGGGGCGCTTAGATTAGTATTGATCATTTGTTCTACATTGAGTTCTGCAAGAGCAGGGTGCAAAGAACGAAGCGTATTCAAGTTTTCAAAAATTGCCGCAACAAAGTTATATACGGTTTGTTCCGACAGTTGCTTATCGGCTACTAAGGTTGCACTTACACCAATCGACGATACATCGCTAGGGTTGCCATGGTAGGTGCCCCCTTTAATGGTGACAGGTGAAAAGTATTCGTACTTGTCAGCCAAAGCCATAATGGTTTTTTTCGATAAACTCAGTAAATTAGACTCACACATTGTGGTTGCGCGGGTAATCGAAGTATTGGGGTGGCCGACTACGTAGATGATTGCATCGGTTTTGTCTCCACATAAGGCACGACTTTGCTCGTCTGGCTTGAGGTTAGTAATTTTAGAAAAGTCAGACTCTTGCCAATTTAATTGCTGCATCACCACTTGCATAGTGGAATATTGGCCAGAACCCACTGGACCTAAGTTAATAGCATGGCCTTTTAGTTCATCAATTTGCTTAACATCTAAATCGGCATTTACCAATACAGTTAAGGCTTCTGAATAAAGGGAAAGCAGTGAGCGTAGTTCGCTATATGGACCTTGTTCACTAAATTCACCAGCTCCTTGGTAGGCTTGCCAATGAACGTCTGACTGAACGATGGCTAAGTCAATGTCGCCACTTTGTAATGCTTCAATATTGTCGCTAGATCCACCAGAGCTTTCTGCAGTACAGCTTAATTTTCGGTGTTCGTTGCTTTGTTCAAGAAGTCGGCATAACGCGTTGCCAGTTGGGTAATAAACACCGCTTACGTTACCAGTGCCTACAAATAAGTACTCATTGCTATGCGCAAGGTTTGCGTTGATCGCCAGTGCAGCAGTCAACAAATATAGAGAAAATCGTGTCATCTTATCACCCAAAAATGTCTTCTTTCCTTAGAATAACCTAGCCAATATACACAGTTATTTAGTAAAACGCTTGTTCGGGCGGCTAAGTTGTGAGCTGGAAAACCTTTGATTTTTCTTGTTGTTAAACTATTTAAAGGCAAAAATGACTGGGTTTAGAGTAAAAGCACAGATATTTTGGCCGAATATTTTTGATCTAGTTAAACAAAGCGCTGTTTATGTTTCGTTTAGTCCCTCGTTGCCTGACAATAATCCGTTATAATCATTTCAAGTTATTTATCTATGGTTAGTTGCTTGGCTTTATTACCTCCCTCTCAATATACATTAGAAATTTGTTGTTATAGTGAAGATGACATTATAAGTGCCATTCAAGGCGGCGCTACACGTATCGAGTTATGCGCAGGCCAGCGTGATGGTGGCACCACACCAAGCTATGGCGCATTACTGCAGGCGAGTAAACACCTGTCAAAAATAGACATAGTGGTGATGATCCGCCCGCGTGGTGGGGACTTTTGTTATACCCGCAGTGAGCTTCAACAGATGGTCGAAGACATTAAGCTAGTTGAGCAGTTGGGTTTTAAAGGAGTGGTATTTGGGGCACTAACGGAGCAAGCTTCAGTTGATCTCGATGCCTGTAAGTTGCTTATTGCAGCCGCAAATAACCTAGTGAGCACTTTTCATCGAGCCTTTGACTGTACAGCTAATCCTACTATTGCCGCAAAGCAACTCAGTGATTTAGGCATAGATAGAGTGTTAAGCTCAGGACAAAAGAACCACATTGAGCAGGGTTTAACATTGCTACTAGCCCTACAGCAACAGCATCAAAATATAGAATGGATCGTCGCGGGCGGGGTTCGTGCTCACAACCTAGCCATGCTTAAAAAGCAGGGAGTAAAGCACTTTCACAGTGCCGCCTCTGAGCCGTTAATTAGCAAATTTGATACCCGCTATGCCTTGGCAATGGCCGCAGATAAGGATCCACAATTGGAATTGCAGCGCGCACAAGTCTCTCAACAGGAAGTCAGCGCCATGGCCTTGGCTTTAGAGCGTAATTAACATGCTGCCAAACTTACTGCATAGAGTTCGCCATTTTGTCTACTACCTAGCCAGTTCCTTAAAGAATCGCGGCATAGCGATGTTTGGAGCTTATTTGTTGGTACAGGCTAGCTGGCTCGCCATATTTGCGCCTTTGTCGATAGTGGTGAGTGAAGCCTTGATGTCTTGGTATGGACTTAAGGGCGTTGCCAACCAAGAGTTGTTGGCCTTCTTCCTATCGCCCAGTGGTTACTTGTTTGCAATCTGGCTGGTGGCTATGGCTTTGTTTAACTTCTTTTTACAACAAGGCGCGTTAACCCTGTTGCTTGCACAGCACGAAGTAAACAAGCGCTCGGTGTCGCAAGCGATCCGTTTGTTGGTGAACCGGGCGTGGACAATTGCTAGGTTGGCATTTTTGCAATCAGCCTTGCTGATTAGTATTAGCTGTACCTTGTTGTTTATTGGCCGTTGGTTGTTTGGCTTAATGCTTGCCGACTGGGATATTAACTATTATCTCGACCAGCAACGAAATCAGCTTTGGTTTTATTTTGCTGCCTTAAGCATAGGTGGTTTACCTTTAGCTGTTTGGCTTGGGTCTAAGTGGCTTAATTGGTGGTTTGCCTTGCCATTTTGCATGCTGCAAAAAAAGCCCCTGCTGGCGCAACTCAAGGATTCAACCCAACTCAGTATTGGCCAACGTAAGTTGATCTTGTGTTTGAACCTTGCTTGGTTTGCCTTACGTACTTCTGTGTTTGTTGCGGTGATCGCCGGTTTTATTTGGTTACTTCGCATTAGTTTAAATTGGTGGGCGCCAGAAGATGTTACTCCTTTAGCCTTGTTTTTGTTTAGTGCAACAGTGCTAGCGGGTGGCTCTATTGTTAGCTTCCTAGACACTTGGCTATACGCAAGTATTCAATTTTATCTGTTTAAGGTATTAGCTAAACAACACAAAGAAAGCCTGAGCAAACACCACCAACAAGTATTGAAAGAAAACCACCGTGTGCATTTAGGGCTACGGTTAATTTTTATCGCTGTCTTGCTGTTGGGCGCCAGTGAAATGAAAGAAGAAGTCGCTGCGTTTAACCAGCGTTTTAGCGAGCCAAGTACCATGCTTGTAATGGGCCACCGAGCTGGAGGTTGGTTAGCCTTAGAAAACAGTTTAGAAGGCTTACAAAAGTCGATAAACCTTGAATTGCCAGTGACGGAAATAGATGTTCAATTAACCGTTGATGGTCAAATAGCGGTGGTGCACGACCGCGATTTACGCCGCCTAACTGGCAGTGATTTAGTGGTGCCAGAAAGCTCATTTGCGCAAATTCAACAAGCCTTTGTAGATGCTGGTTTTAGCCAACCACAGGCTTTACCTTACTGGTTAGAAAAGAGCGCTAACAAGATTACTTTAAACATTGAACTTAAACGCTACGACAGTTCTTTAGCCTTGGTACCTGCGCTGTTAGATTCACTAAAAGAATATCCATACCCGGTCATCATAAGTAGTTTAGATATTGAGCTACTTGAAGAATTAAAGCAGAAAAT
Source organism: Agarivorans sp. Alg241-V36 (assembly GCF_900537085.1). Lineage (NCBI taxonomy): Bacteria > Pseudomonadati > Pseudomonadota > Gammaproteobacteria > Alteromonadales > Alteromonadaceae > Agarivorans > Agarivorans sp. Alg241-V36. The sequence goes on from NZ_UNRE01000011.1 coordinate 33,960, forward strand.
TAGCGGTACCGAATTAGCCGATAGAATTAGTACGGCCTTTATTGCGGCTGCCAGTTTTGGTGAATCGGCTGTGCAACAAAATGTTGATATGTTGATAGTGAACCAACAATGGGTAAACGCCTGGCGATTATTCAGTGCGCAACAGCGAGGCCAAGAAGTACACGTATGGACAGTTAACAATGCTGCAGACGTGGAGCGGCTTTATTATTTGCGGGTAAATGGGGTGGTTACCGACTCGCCGATTATGGCTTTAGAAACATTAGAACGACTTTACGGCTTAAGTGAAGTTGATCATATAGTAAATAGTTTGCGCTATTGGTTAGCACTTTAAACAAGATGCTAGCTAAGGATTATGGTCATCCTATTTGGGTGCTAGGCCAAGCTCGTCTAGCTTGAACAAGATTTCTGTTTTGTGTTGTTGTTTAATCTCTTGCCAGTGACGATCTTCTCTTGCGCCGATAATGGCATAGATAGAATTTAAACCGGTACCTTTTACTGTTGATTTCAAGCGAGCATAAAGCTGGTAAGGGTCTATAGCCATAAAATCATCAACGGAGTGGATATTGACCTCTGCCAATATTTCTTCACTGCGTGGACCAAAGCCTTTTAAATCTCTCAAGCGCTTTGGCTTAGCTGATGTTTTAGTCATGCTGACTTTGACCTCTTAGCGAAAGCTTGAAGAAATTTTCAAAGGCTAACCAACGCTGTCGCTGCTCTTCAACCGTGCTTAAATAGAAGCTTAGACTCTGCTTGGGGTGTCGTTGATTCAAGGCAAACAAGTCCAAGCGCGAGATACAGCCTAATTTGGGATAACCGCCAATTGTTTGCCTATCGACAGACAGGATTATTGGCAAGCCATTGGGCGGTATTTGTACTGCGCCTAAAGCAATCGCTTCTGACTCTTTAGTAAGTGGAACATCCTTTATCGCCGAGCCATTTAGCCTTAGTCCCATTCGATCACTTAAGTCACTAAGTTGATAGTCTTGTTGCAAAATTTGTTGCCGTTGCTGCTGACTAAATGAATGAAACTGGTAACCCGGAATAAGCGCGAGTTTTAAGTGCTCTTTATAGCTAGGAATATAACGATTTGGTGTTTGTTGCACTGGAGTGGAGTCGAGTTGCTTAGCACTTTTTAGCGGATAGAAGAGTTTGTCATTTGGTTTTAAGGCGCGCCCGTTAAAGGGACCTAAGGCCTGCTTAGGTGAGCTGCTTACGCTATCAAGCTCGCTGTTTAGTATAAAGCCGCCTTGTATCGCTAAGTAGGCTCTTAGCCCCGAGCGACTGGGGCCGAGATGCAAAGTTTGACCCGCTTCAACTCGAATACTTTGCCAGCTAGCGATTTGGTTGTTGTTTGCTTGTGTAGGTTCAAGGCTAAGCGGCATGGCTGCACCACATACTGCTACTAGGCATGCCTGCTCAAAATGCAACTTTGCGCCACCAAAGGTGATTTCTAGGGCAGGGCTGTTAACGGGATTACCTAGCAAGCGGTTGGCCCAATTAAAGGCATGTTTGTCTGCTGGCCCCCCTGGACTTACGCCAATATGTTGAAAGCCGATACGCCCGTGATCAACAATTAACATTTGTGGTCCGCTACGAAGTACAGTGAGTGAAGCTGCTTTAGTCACTGCTGCCTCCGTAATTGAGAAATTCCTTATAAGTGAGTTCAACAAAGCGTACTTGGTCACCCACTTCTAAGGGACACATTGGTTCGACATTCTTATCGAATAACTTAATTGGGCTTTGGCCAATAATATGCCAGCCGCCGGGGCTATCGCAGGGATACACCGCACTCATATCTTCCGCTATTGCTAAGCTGCCAGCGGGTACTTTACTTGCTGGAGTGGACTTACGAGCTAGACTTAGCTGTGGGCTTAATCCGCTTAGGTAAGTAAAGCCGGGCATAAAGCCAATCATCTTTACTTGATAAACACCTTGCTTATGCAGCTCAATAACCTGATTAACACTTAGTTGCAGTTGCTGAGCTACCGCTGATAAATCAGGTGCAAGCTGCTGTGCGTAGCAAACAGGGATTTCAAAAGTTTGCTTAGATGAAGGTCTGCCTAGTTGTAGCTCAAACTGTTGAACTGCCGCGCCAATTGATTCGAACTGTGTTTGGTTATTGCCAATGCAAAGTAGGGTATCGCTGGCCACGATTATATCGCTGATGTTGTCTAGCTGATCCTTTAAGAAGCTCGCTAATTGTGGAAGCGCTTGGCAATGGCTGACTGAATGGCTGCTTATTAATACGCTATCTTCATTCACGTAATCGATGCAATACATAGTGATTAGTCGATGTTTGACATTTGAATTTGTTTTTTGATGGCTTGAACCAGCTTAACGGCTGCTTGATTGTCGCCATGAACGCATAAGGTGTCGGCCTCTACTTTTAGTAAGCTGCCGTCTGCACAACGTAAGCTTCTTTGTGAGAGCAACAAACTTACTTGCTCTAACAGTTGTTCTTTACTGGTAAGAAGCGCTCCAGCTTGGCTACGTGCTTGTAAGCTTCCATCGCTTAGGTAGCGTCTGTCGGCAAAGGCTTCTTTAATTAGCGATAGTTGGTATCTTTCTGCTAGCTCGCTAATAAAGCCTTGGCATTGGGTTGCATGTACCATTAGCTGAGGAACCTGATTCAGCCCGGTTAAGGCTCTGCAAACAGATTCAAAAATCTCAGGATTTTTATGCATGTCGTTGTATAAAGCGCCATGTGGCTTCACATAGCTCAATTTAAGCTGGTGAAACTGACATAAGGCATCTAGCGCGCCAATTTGCGTTAGCACTAGGTGAGTGAGTTCATCGGCTTGGTAGGGGATGGATCGGCGGCCAAAACCCGCTACATCGGCGTAACTTGGATGCGCTCCTATAGTTACATCATACTGCTTGGCAAGGGCTAAAGTTTTGCTCATCACATTGGGATCAGAAGCATGTCCACCACAAGCTATATTGGCAAGATCAACGTGGGGCATGAGCTGCTCATCAACTCCCATTTCCCATACGCCGAAGCTTTCTCCCATATCGCAATTTAGTAACATCTATCTTCCTTAACGCAGCGTTTTACAGTGTTGAATAAGTAGCTTTGAAAAGTGCTGACCCGCTGGGCCTAGTTGTTCTGGGCGTGGCACCACTAGGTAAGTCACCAAAGATTTTGCCGCACCGCCACTTACATTAAGTTCAACTAAGCTGTCATCTTCAAAGTGAGGTTGAGCAATATGCAGCGGCAGCCAAGCAAAGCCTAAACCCTGTTTAAGTACCTCTACGACTCGGTGAAAACTGCTAAACGTCCAGCGTTGTTCGGCTCGTAACCAGCCTCTCTCTTGCTGAGGGTTTTTGCCGGTATCGCGGATCACCAGTTGAACATGTTGTATTACTTCGTCGATAGAAACCGGCTGTGGCATTTTGGCGAGTGGGTGATTTCGATGAACAACAGGAACCAAAGTGACTACGCCAAGCCGTTCTCCCAAAACACCCTTAGGCAAATAAGCAGTGATCACTAAATCAACTTCGCCCTCGGCGATTGCATCATCGGCACCACTTACTACAGTATCAATGACTTCGACACGGGTACCTCTGCTTTCAGGTAAAAAGGCTTTAAGTGCTTTGATAACCGGAGCTTGCGGCTGAATGATTTCACAAGCCAAGCTCAATTGAGGTTCCCAACCTTGCTCTAGACTTGCGGCGAGCAATTCAAGCTCTTGAATGTTCTGGCTAAGCAGCTTACTGCGCCTAAGCATTACTTCGCCCATTGGGGTTAAGTAGGCTTTACGACCTTTTACTTCAAGCAACTGAATGCCCAGCAAGTTTTGCAACTTACTAACGGCGTGATTCAGTGAAGATTGGCTTTTATTTAGCTGGCTAGCAGCCTGGGCGTAGCCGCCATAATCAACCACGGCTTGAAATATTCGCCACTGTTCAATAGTACTTTTGGCGCGAAATGGCTTGCTCATTGCTACTATCCTAACAGCTTATTTAGCTTGCGCATCTAAGCTAGTGCCGGTTACGCCGATACTGGCATCGCTCATCAGGTATAAGTAATTGGGCATAATATCTAATGGTGTTTTTAGCGTTTTTGGATCTTCACCGGGATAAGCAGTGGCGCGCATCAAGGTGCGGGTTGCCCCTGGGTTAATACAATTGCTGCGTAAACCGGTTTTATCGAACTCGTCTGCAATTACCTGCGACATACCCTCAACTGCGAACTTAGATACTGAATAACCACCCCAATAAGCACGGCCTTTTTTACCAACACTTGAAGACGTAAATACTAATGAGGCATTGTCGCTTTTAAGCATTAATGGCACTAAAGCTTGGCTAAGCAAGAATTGAGACTTTACGTTCACCTGCATCAGCTGATCCCAAAGATCTTCTTCAATTTGTACGTACTGGCTTAAAACGCCCAAGTGAGCAGCGTTAAGAAGAGCACCATCTAAGCGGCCAAACTGATTTTCAATGGTGGCTGCCATATCAAGGTAGTTTTGTTGAGTTGCGCCCTTAAGATCAAGAGGAATAATGGCTGGTTGCGGCGCGCCTAAAGCTTCGATTTCATCATATACAGCTTCAAGCTTTTTTACTGTTCTTCCTAGCAAGATCAAGGTTGCGCCGCATTGTGCAAAGGATAGAGCCGCTTGGCGGCCAATGCCATCGCCCGCGCCGGTTACTAGGATGACTTTGTTTTCTAGCTCATCACTGGCTGCTTGGAAGTGTTGAGGAGAGGTTTCCGTGCTCATTTTTTGTTCCTGTAGATGTGCGTTGGTGCACAAATATTTGATTAACAATTAAACAAGTGTTTAACGCCTGGTTAGACCTGTTGCAAAAATGTAAACAAATGTTTAAGGTTTCTTTGAAAAACATACTATAAAAAAGGAATTAGCTAATATGCGTATGTCCCGAATAGCTACAGCAGTTACTCTATTAACATCAGTTACTATAGCGGGTTGTGGTAGTAGCAACTCGCCATTTGATTTTGGCAATGATATCACGCCAAATGAGCCAAACTCAGTAAAAATTCGCTTCAATCCTCTTACTGGTGATGTATCTACACCCAATAACTTGTTGTTTAACGGTAGCTTAGACGGGACGATCAACTTACCAAGCGAAGCCGATATTAGCGTAACTCAGCAGTATCAAGATATTACCAACGTACTAGGCGCGTTAGATGGTTGGCAAACCAGTGTGCCGTTTTCAATCCCCTTAGCTTACGGCGATGATGACGCAGAGTTCAATGAAGAAATCGATACTAAGTTAGATGCTAGCTCTTTCCCAGCCGGCGTATTGTTGTACAAAGTTCGTGCTTCTGGTTTTGCCGATACTTGTGCTGACGTGACTGAAAACGGTGGTAGTTTTGTGGCAGGGCAAACATGCCGCGTTGATGAGCAACTTGTTTATGGTGAAGACTACGTCGCTACTTTTAGTGATGGCAGCTTAATCGTTACACCTTTAGTGCCATTTACGCCTGCTACTTCGTACATGGTGGCGATCACTGACCAGCTGTTAGATGAAAATGGCCGCAGTGTTGCCGCTGGAGACGCGTACCAACTACTTAGCTCTCCAATTACTGCTGATGATGATGCTACAGTTCAAAGTTTGAAAGGTTTAACTGCAGTCAATAATGGCTTGTTAGCTGCTGAAGGAGTGACTGCAAACGTGAGTTACTCTGCAGTGTTTACCACTCAATCTGTTGGAGGCGTGTTAAGTACGTTGCAACAGGTCTATGGTGGAATGGCGCTTAACAACTTGTTACCAATGAGTGCACTTGTTGATACGGGAACTACGGCGCAAGACGTTGCAAATGCAGCATTAGGCACCAGCCAGCCGGGCTTTGTTGCTGCTAAGTACTTCAAGTCTACATTGGCTGTTCCTTACTATTTATCAGATCTAGATAATCCAGATCTTACTGGCGCTGATGTAAACAAATGGGCGCAAGCCAAAACCGATAGCCCAGTAGCCATTTTACAACTGCTGCAAACTAATGCTGACTTTGCCGACCAAGGTAGTGCTACCAGCTTTTGGGCGCAAGCTGGCGCTAAAGGGTTTGACGTAGCCACATTTGGTGGCTTAGTAGCTGGCGGTGATACAACAAGTGCTGGGCAAATGCTTGCTCAAGCTGAATTAGCGGGGCTAACTTACATGGAAGATGGCGAAACTAAAGCAGTTGATGCTCATCGTCATTTAACTGTTTATAACCCTGTTCCCGAAACCAAGAGCATGGCTTCGTTAGAGATAGACATTTACCTACCAGATGAAACGTTAACTGGCCAAGCGATGCCGGCCGAAGGTTGGCCTGTGGTTATCTTCCAACATGGAATTGGTTCAGTTAAGGAAACTGCCGCGGCAATTGCTGCAAGCTATGCCGCTCAGGGATACGCAGTGTTGGCAATGGACTTACCTTATCATGGTAGTCGTGGTATCGATTTAACCGGTGATGGCAATCCAGAAATTAGCGCAACGGGTGACCCTCAAGTTTTTGCTAATTTAGGTAGTTTTTTAAGTATTCGAGAAAACTTACGTCAATCAACTGCTGATCTACTGGCAGTGCGGGCTGCCTTACAAGCCGCTGGAGCACCTGCAGAACTAGATGGAAGCAAAGTGCATTATGCTGGTCAGTCATTAGGTGCAATTGTAGGTGTTGGCCCTGCATCTATTGCTGATACAGTAAATGTAAGTGGTTTTGACATAGACTACAGCCTACAAAGCGTATCTCTTAGTGCACCAGGAGGCGGTTTAGCGGGAGTTTTCCAATACTCGCCAAGTTTTGGTCCTACGGTTGAAGCCGGTTTAAAGTCTAACCCTGGTTATTTAGCTTTGGTTGCAGCTGGTCTTGGCTTTGAAGACAACGACACTGCAACAGCCCTTGAGCAGTTTGCGGTTTATCAAGCCACGTACCCAGAGGCAGCACAGCTCGTTATTGATTCTAACTATCCGGCTTTCGCGTCAATTTTTGGCTCTTTAGCGCAAACAGTGGTAGACGGAGTAGACCCACTTAACTACGCGCAGTCAGGGTTTGAAATGCCAGTACTAGTCCATGAGATAGTCGGTGACGGTAGCGAAGGCAGTGGTGATCAGGTAATTCCAAACAGTATTGCAACTTTACCCTTAATTGGCACTGAGCCGCTAATCGCTTCTATGGGCTTAGAGGGCACAGAAGTAACGTCTGCGGGTAGTTATGCCGTTCGCTTTAGCCAAGGTTCACATAGCTCGCTAATTTCACCAACCGCTAACTTGGCTGCCACGGTTGAAATGCAAACTCAGTTTGTTAGTTATGCAGTAAGCGCAGATGCTGGTAATGCAAGTGTTGTAGTGAGCGACAGCTCGGTGATTGCTCCCGTTCAATAAGCATCAAGTTAACGGTTCTAAGGCCTGCATCGCGCAGGCCTTTTTTGTTACTTGGTTCAGTGTGCAAGCTATGGTACTAATAGCAGCTCGAAAATATGAGGGCAGAAGTTTGGATTTTTTGATTGAGTTTGGATTGTTTTTTGCGAAGGCCTTAACGATTGTTATCGCCATTATAGCTGTAGTTGTGGTTGTGATTGCCGCCTCTTCTAAAACTAAGCACAAAAGTGGTGAGCTTGAAGTGACTGATTTAAGTGAGCAACACAATGAGGTTGAGGAAAAACTTAATCATAACCTCATGAGTAAAGAGCAACTTAAACAGCATAAGAAGCAACTAAAGCAACAACAAAAAGAAGAAAAGAAAAAAGGCGAAGAACAAACTAAACCACGATTGTTTGTTATCGACTTTAAAGGCAGCATCGACGCTAAAGAAGTCGCTAGTTTGCGAGAAGAAGTATCTGCGGTACTTATTACCGCCAAAGCAGACGATGAAGTGCTGCTGCGCTTAGAAAGCGGCGGAGGCATGGTTCATGGATACGGTTTAGCTGCTTCACAACTAAAACGTATTAAAGCTAAAGGCATTAAGCTAACTATTGCGGTTGATAAAGTGGCAGCAAGCGGTGGCTATATGATGGCCTGTATTGCCGATAAGATTATTGCTGCGCCATTTTCTATCGTTGGCTCAATTGGTGTGATTGCGCAATTACCAAACTTTAATAAGGTACTAAAGAAAAACGACATCGATTTTGAGCAGGTTACTGCTGGTGAGTTCAAACGCACCCTAACGATGTTTGGCGAAAATACCGACGAAGCACGCAAAAAGTTTCAATCTGAATTAGAAGAAACTCACGTATTGTTCAAAGAGTTTGTTCAGGAGTTTCGCCCGCAACTAGATATATCTAAGGTCGCAACAGGCGAACATTGGTATGGCACTCAAGCCTTTGGCCTGGAGCTAGTAGATGAAGTTTCTACCAGTGATGACTACTTGATGCAGCAGTTTGAAGACAAGCAAGTCGTACAGTTTAAGTACCACACTAAGAAGAAGCTGGCCGAAAAACTAAGCCAAGCAGCTAGTGTTGGGGTAGAGCGCGGCGTGATGAAAATTATGCAGTCTCAAACTTGGGATTGGACCAAGTAATAGCAGCTAACAACGCTGAGAAAAAAGCCTGATATTACATCAGGCTTTTTTGTTTCTAGCGTTTTTAAGCTTGTTGGAATGGGTAAACCGAACCTAGATGTAAGATTTGAGTCAACTCATCTAAAGCAGTGTTAACTTCAGTTATAAGCTGCGGATCGCGTAGATCATCAAATGCTAAACTATCGCGATAATGCTTATCAACCCATTGATTTAATGTAGCAAATAGCTGCTCATTCATGATGGTGTGTTGGTTCACTGCGGCCAGTTCCATATCATTTAATGCTACGCGCAAACGCAAACAAGCAGGCCCACCACCGTTGCTCATACTCTGTTTAACATCAAAGTAATGCACTTGTTTAATTGGGGTATCACGGCTTACTAAATCTTCCAAATAAGCACTAACTTGGGCTGATTCTTGGCAGTTTGTTGGTGCAATAATGGCCATTTCACCCGGGGCTGTGGTCACAATTTGAGTATTAAATAAGTAGGTTTTCACCGCTTCGGCTACGCTTACTTCTTTGTCGTTAACTTCAATGAAATGTAGCTCATTATCGCCGAAACGCTGCTGAATATGCTGTAATTGGAGCTGAGTATTTAAAAACGCTTGTTGATGATAAAACAACACATTTTGGTTACCTACAGCGATTACATCATTATGGAAAACCCCTTGGTCAATTACCCCTGGATTCTGTTGCATGAAAATCGCTGTGTCTTGATCTAAGCCGTGTAAACGCGCCACTGCTTGGCTTGCTTCTAAAGTTTGTCTGGCTGGAAATTTTGTTGGCGCTACTACGCTACTATCGGCGGCTGAACGGCCATAAACAAACAGTTCTAAGCCCGCTTCTCCGTAGTTTGAACATAAGCGGGTATGGTTGGCCGCTCCTTCATCACCGTAGTAATCGTTCTCTGGCAAATGTTGATGGTGTTCAAAGTATTTCGCATCGGCAAAAACTGCCTTCAAAATATTGCCAGTAACTTGTGGCTCTATGGAGCGATGCAGTTTATTGGTTAGGTTAGCCGGTGTGAAATGAACTTTACCGTTTTCAGTATCTGCGCTAGGCGATACAGTGGCCGCATTGGCGGTCCACATGCTGGATGCTGAATAGCTGGCGAGTAGGGCATCTGGATCTTTTTTTGCCGCTTGTTGTAAAACTTGGCTATCGTTACCGGTAAAGCCGATACGACGAAGAAGGTTGAGGTCGGGACGTTGTTGAGGAGCTAGCACCCCTTGGGTAAGCCCTAAGTCATGCAAGGCCTTCATTTTTAGTAAGCCTTGCTTGGCAGCTTCTTTAGGGTTTGAGGCATTTTGGGCATTGGATAAAGAGGCAACGTTGCCGAATGAAAGACCCGCATAATTGTGGGTTGGGCCAACTAAGCCGTCGAAGTTGACTTCAAAATGTTTCATAGTCTTCCTTTTACTACGCTCACTTAAAAAATGAGTTATCTTTTATTGAAAAATTTGACACCAATGGTTATTTATATTGGCAGAAAAAGAAAATCAAGCGTATAACACTACGCTTTACTGGGATTTTCAGATGTTATCAGTTTGTATCTTGGTGGTCGAGTGCTTAATTAATCGCCCAATAAACCAAAGATGCAAAAAAGTTATTGACCTATGCTAAGTCTCGAGCAATATAAAAAAGAACGAACATCTATTACTTTCCGTCAATAGGCCAAGTTGATGGACACAATGGTAAAAAGAAAAATATGAGCAAATCTCTGGTAATTGTAGAGTCACCAGCAAAAGCAAAAACGATTAACAAGTACTTGGGTCGCCAATATGTGGTGAAATCAAGTGTCGGTCATATTCGTGATCTGCCTAGCAGTGGTAGTGCAACCAATAAAAAGAAAGCTGCGCCTGTATCCACTAAAGGATTAAGCGCAGAAGAAAAAGCCAAATTAAAAAAGGCGAAAGATAAGAAAGCGCTAGTAGCTCGAATGGGTGTGGACCCCGAAAAGGACTGGAAAGCCAATTACCAAATTCTTCCTGGCAAGGAAAAAGTAGTTAACGAGCTTAAAACTCTCGCAGAAAATGCCGACACCATCTATCTCGCAACCGATTTGGACCGCGAGGGAGAGGCAATTGCTTGGCACTTAAAAGAGATTATTGGCGGCGATGATAGCCGCTTTAAGCGCGTGGTATTTAACGAGATTACTAAGTCAGCAATTAAAGACGCGTTTTCGCAGCCAAGTGAATTAAACATGGCGCGAGTAAATGCTCAGCAAGCTCGTCGATTCTTAGACAGGGTTGTGGGTTACATGGTATCGCCGCTGCTTTGGAAAAAAATTGCCCGTGGTCTATCTGCTGGCCGAGTTCAGTCGGTAGCGGTTCGACTAGTGGTTGAAAAAGAACGCGAAATTAAAGCGTTTGTGCCGGAAGAGTATTGGGACATTCATGCTGATTTGAGCACTCTATTGGGCGAAGGATTTCGTTTAGAAGTTGCTAAAGAAAACGGCAAAGCGTTTAAACCAGTCAACAAGCAGCAATCAGAAGCTGCTGTTTCTACCTTAAAAAGTGCCGATTACCAAGTTGTTAAGCGTGAAGATAAACCGACACGTTCAAAACCAAAAGCACCTTATATTACCTCTACCTTGCAACAGGCCGCTAGCACCCGACTAAGTTTTGGTGTTAAACGGACCATGATGTTAGCTCAAAGGCTCTATGAAGCGGGTTACATTACCTATATGCGTACTGACTCAACTAACTTGAGTAACGACGCTGTAGAGGCTGCTAGAGGCTATATTGGCGATAATTTTGGTGCCAAGTACCTTCCAGAGAACCCTATACGCTACTCAAGTAAGGAAGGTGCTCAAGAAGCGCACGAAGCGATTCGTCCTTCAGACGTTAACGTAACTAGCGCACAATTAGCTGGTGTAGACGCTGATGCAGCTAAATTATATGACTTAATTTGGCGTCAGTTTGTAGCCTGTCAAATGACCGATGCGCAATACGATGCCACTACGGTAACAGTCAGCGCGGCTCAATTTGAACTGCGTGCGAAAGGTAAGATTTTACGCTTTGATGGTTGGACAAAAGTACAACCAGTGGGTAAAGCAAGTAAAGCCGAAGATGGTGTGCTACCAGCGGTTAGCCAAGGCGATAAGCTTAACTTAGTTGAGCTGGATCCTAAGCAGCACTTTACTAAGCCACCGGCGCGTTTTAATGAAGCGTCTTTAGTTCGTGAGCTAGAGAAACGTGGTATTGGTCGTCCGTCTACTTATGCATCAATCATTTCAACCATTCAAGATCGCGGATATGTTCGCACTGAAAGCCGTCGTTTCTACGCGGAGAAGATGGGTGAAATTGTTGCTGAGCGTTTAACTGAAAGCTTCCAAGACTTAATGAACTATGACTTCACCGCAGAGATGGAAGAGCGTCTCGATGAAGTAGCCGATGGCAACATTGAGTGGAAGCAAACACTTAACGAGTTCTATAAAAACTTTAAGAAGCAATTAACGGTTGCCGATGATGATGAAAAGGGGATGCGCAGCAATACCCCGGTTCTAACCAATATCGAATGTCCAGATTGTGGCCGACCAATGGGGATCCGTACTGCTAGTACAGGTGTATTCCTGGGTTGCTCCGGTTACGCATTGCCACCTAAAGAGCGTTGTAAATGCACCATCAACTTGATCCCAGGTGAAGAAGCAGTTGCTGCCGAAGCTGAGGAACAAGAAACCGAAGCATTGCGCGCAAAAGAGCGTTGCCCGGTGTGTGGCACGGCCATGGACAGTTACTTGATAGACGAAAACCGCAAGCTGCATGTGTGTGGTAATAACCCTGATTGTGAGGGTTATGTGGTTGAACAAGGTAGCTTCAAGATTAAAGGCTATGACGGCCCAATTGTTGAGTGTGAAAAGTGTGGCAGTGATATGCAGCTACGCACTGGCCGTTTTGGTAAGTACATGGCGTGTACTAACGACGCGTGTAGCAATACCCGCAAAATATTGAAGAATGGTGAAGTGGCTCCACCACGAGAAGATCCGGTTCATTTGCCGGAACTGCCTTGTGTAAATAGCGACGCCTACTTTGTGCTGCGCGATGGTGCTTCTGGTATCTTTATGGCAGCGAGTAACTTCCCGCGCTCACGTGAAACCAGAGCGCCTTTGGTAGAAGAGTTGAAGCGATTCAAAGACCGTTTGCCAGAGAAGTTCTATTACTTAGCCGATGGACCAACGGAAGACCCTGATGGGGTGAAATCTTTGGTTCGTTACAGCCGTAAAACTAAAGAGCAGTACTTAAGTACCGAGGTGGAAGGTAAACCCACTGGCTGGCGAGCTTACTTTAGTGATGGTAAATGGACCATTGAAGATAAGCGCAAAAAACCTAAAGCCAAGAAAAAGGCTTAAGTAAATAGAATAAAAAAGGAAGCACTTAGCTTCCTTTTTTATTTGTTTATAAGCCTTAGCTGTTTAGCTGCAGTTGCGCTAGCTTTTTGTCCATGGTGGCTTTTAGTAGCTTATACAGCAAAATAGAGGCATCAATTTCTTCTTTGCGATTGGTAAGGCTTTCTATGTTTAACCCTAAAGGGATCCCAAGCGGTAGAACGGCTTCTAAAATCTGCACTAAGTTGTTGTAACAAATTAGGATTGATTCTTTTAGAGGCTTGTCTGCATTAAGAATTCGCAGGCTAGTTGCCTCTGGCACTGATATCCCCAGCCATTCGATAAACTCTAGTGTTTTAGCACTGCCACAAGGCGAGAAGGTAAGAATGATTCGCTGAGGGTGCTGATCGTTCTCGGAACATTCATGCGCGTAACGCGTTAGCATGTCGATAGTAGCTTGTGCGTTGTAAACTGCTTGAGTAACAAAGTACTGGCACCCTTGGGTTGTTTTGTGGATCAACCTAGCATGTTCATCGCCCTTTTTAGCATGGCGCTCTGCAATGGTAACGCCGCCTAAATAGAATTCTGGCGCATGATTTTCGATTGCTTTGTAAGCATCAGCTAAGCTCAGCTGAATGTCGTTAGTGGCTGCTGGGCTGCCAACTAATACTAAATCGCGGATCTCAAATTGGTGCCACGCTTCTTTTAACCAGCCAACAAAATCTTGCTCGTTTCGTTGAGAGACACTTTTATAAGTAATTACCGAACGCTCACTTTTATGCATAAGCAGCTGCGCATACATACGCGGATCATGGGTTTGCATATACGGAAATGGTCTTGGCTTATCGATGCGGCTGCTTTCGTCTTGAATGTCGTAAACAATTAAGCCGTCGTATTCAATTTCGTCTAAACGAGACAGTAATTTGTCTGCGATATCGCTAACTTTTTCTATGTCGGTTTTTTGCTTTGGCGGGGTAGTACCTATGAAGTAAACCCCATGGAAAGGGTCACTAGAAATTTGCTCAAGTGTTTTACGCATGTTGTGTTTGCTTTATTTATTTAGTTGGCGATATTTTCGCACAGCTTTGAGCCGCAGGTCTAACTTTCTAGTTAGGCTGCTAGGTCAAAGCTAGTGAATAATTGAGGGGGCTTACCACTTTTTCTTGGGTTGAAACAATACATCCAATTCGTCTGTTTCTTTTTCGGCAAGATCTTCTGCTTCTTGTTTGCTGTCAGATTTGAGTTTGTCACTCATTTCTTGATTCATTCGACGCATGTCTTGCAGCTTTTGCTCTAAGTAGGCATCGCGGTCAGAAATATTACTCAAGGCTGCAATGCCTTTATTAAGTAACTGACGAGCTGTACCCCATTGGCGTAACGCTTGCGCTTCTACAGCCCGCTTAAGAGCATTTTCAATGTTTACTTTAAGCTGCATTAATTCTAAGCGTCGATCTTCTAGAACAAATACTTGGGTGTTTAAGCGGCCTTTGGCGTGCTCTGAGCGAACCACTGCGCGGATTTTTTTGACTATCTGCAGCATTTGCAGGGCATCTTTATCAGTGTCAGGTGCTCTAAAAGCACTGTCACTAATTTCACTAGCGTTTTTAATTTGGCTAAGCTGACCTTTGGTTGCGCGAATACGGTTATTCAAGCCTTTAACGCTAGGGTCAGTGGTTCTAATTTGATTGAGGGCTTCTAGCATTCGTTTATGCAGAAGCTCTACCAACTCTTTGCTATAGGGCAAAATAGAGGAATGCAGTAGCAATTCTTCCGTTTCGTTAATAATTGCCTTTTGTTTGGCAATTGCTACACGGCGCTCGGTTTCTTGCTTTTGTTTAAATTGTTGAACCATGTTGTAGGCGATAACTAAAAATAACAACGCGCCTACGCCAAGCAATACTAAGGTAAATACCATATTTAAACCGAAAAATTTCCTAAGTGTTTGTGCTACGGGAGATATAAACTAAAACGGCTACCACCTAAAGAGCTGCCATTTTCTAGTTTTATTTTACCTTCCTTGCCCGAATTTATATGTGCTTTAGCGATCAATTTTGCGAAAAACAAACCTAAACCGCTACGATTTTTAACAAAATTTATTTGCGACGCTACTTCTATATTTGCCAAGTCGATAATGTCTTGAGGAAACCCCTCACCGTCATCATCAATTTGGATACATAAATAGTTATCGGCTTGTTTTGCAGATATTTTAATTTGTTTTTTAGAATAACGAAGTGCGTTCACTACAATGTCATTAAGTAGGTAATCCACCAGTACGCCGTCAAAGTACCAACTTAACGATGACTCTACGTCAATCTCAACATTCATTTCTGCTTGTTCGATGAAGGTTTGATTTTTGAAGTAGATGTCGTTGAGCAAGTCTTCGAGATATTGCTCCTCAATGGTCATTGGCATTTGCTCTTTTTCAAATCGATACAAAGCCAATAACTGCATCAAGCTACCGTTTAAGCGTGATACCTCGTAATGTAAACGCGAAAGCTCTTCGCTGTCTTCTCTGCCTAACTGCTTAGAGCGGATGGCGATGGATTCTGTAGACTGAGTCAGCATACACAGCGAATTTTTCATATCGTGAACTGCAGTGGCTAAAACTGATGAAAAATCTAGCTTGTCGTTTACTGGCATGTTGAGTCCTTATAAGCACGTTATTGCAGTGTAACCGAAGCCCAGCTTTGTCGCAAAATCAACTACTTCCAAAATACTATTAAGAATACTTAGAGAGCTATTAATAAATCTGTAATGGCATTTTGCTAGTTGTAACTTGCCAATTATAGCAAGCGAGGACGCGATGCAAGGCCAAAGTGAATTCCCAGAGATGGATCAACTGCTGAGTATACTTAAGCAGTTTCCAGATAAGCTTAAGGTAGAGTTATTGTGCGATGTTAAGGGCAATGGCGACACTTTGTACCCGGTGCATGCCATGAGCTTAGGCAAAGTTTCTATCGATAAACCTGGGGTGTTGTTTGTGGGCGGTGTTCACGGCGTTGAGCGTATTGGTAGCCAAGTGGTGTTGTCTTTTTTGGCTAGCTTATTACAGCGACTCGATTGGGATCTACAATTGCAGCAGTTACTCGAGGAGTGCTATGTCGCTTTTATTCCCATTGTTAACCCAAGTGGCATGGTGTTGCAGCGCAGAGCAAACGCTAAGGGCGTTGATTTAATGCGTAACTCACCAAGTATCGCTAAAGATGGTGCGAGCTTTATGGTTGGTGGGCAACGGATAAGCAGCAAGTTACCTTGGTTTCGTGGCAATAAAGATGAAGCTATGGAATTGGAGAATAGGGCGCTTTTAGAATTTGTAGAAACCAAGCTATTTCCTCGGCCTTTTAGCTTGGTACTCGATTGCCATAGTGGCTTTGGTCACAGTGACCGATTATGGTTTCCTTATGCAAATTCTGCCACCCAAGCTATTGCAGATCTCGGGGCAGTCTATCGCTTACGAAAAGCGTTTTTCACCGGCTTCCCACATCAAAATTATTTGTTTGAGCCGCAAACCAAGCATTATGTTTGTCACGGCGATCTTTGGGATTACTGTTACGACCAATCGTTAAATCATTCCGGCAGTTTTATTCCGCTAACATTGGAGATGGGCTCTTGGCGATGGTTAAAGAAAAACCCGCTGCAAGTGTTTAATAGCCTAGGATTATATCACCCAATGAAGCCGCATCGAGTGCAACGTGTATTGAGGCGTCACTTGGTATTAATGGAGTTTTTAATGGACGCAAGCTATTCATGGCGAAGCTTGTTTAATGACTCACAATTGGAGTTAGATAAATTGGCCGCCATCAAAAAGTGGTATTCATGAGCAAGCTTCAGCGGCCAATTGTACTGATTAGAGGTTTGGTCAGGGAGCAACGTCATTGGGGGGATTTTTCTAAGCTTCTCCAGCAGGCATTCCCAGAGCGTTTAATATTGAGTTTTGATACGCCTGGCAATGGTCTCTTATGCCACTTAACCAGCGCCGATACCATTGCTGATATGCGGCAAAGCTTGCGAATTCAGCTTAAGCTCACAAACGCTAACATCGATTCTGTCGATATTGTGGCTATTTCTTTAGGCGGAATGTTGGCGGTAGATTGGGCAACGCATTTTAGTCTTGAAGTTAATTCTTTGGTGCTGATCAACTCTTCCAATGCGCAGTTTTCGCCGTTCTATAAACGGTTAAATTGGCGTATCTATCCGTATTTGCTCAGTGCCGTATGCTCAAGCTCTTCGAGTGACCGCCAATCAAAAATTTTGCGATTAACCAGTAACTTCCCTTTAAAGCACCAACCAGTGCTGGACTTTTGGCTTAAGTGGGCTGAGCAATGCCCAGTGAGCCTAAAAAACGCTTATTTACAGCTTAAGGCGGCAGCTGCGTTTAAAGCTGCAAATAAACCAAAGCAAGCGTTGCTAGTTTTAAATAGCCGTAGAGACAAATTAGTGGATGCCAGTTGTAGTACCGATCTTGCTAGGCATTGGCAAGCAGACTTAAAGCAGCACCCAACTGCGGGGCATGATCTCCCCTTAGATGCGCCGCGATGGACAGTGAGGCAAATTCAGCGATGGCTTAGTGAATTAAGCTGCTAACCTTAAAATCGAACAAGTGACTTTACTATTAATCTTTAGGAGAGTGTTTATGGGTAAATGGCTGTATATTTTAAGCTTGTTTTCATTCTCTACGCTAGCTAATCAACTGGCCATTGAAGTTATAGAAGGTGCTTATCCAAAGCTTACTTTTCGCATAGAAGCGCTTGAACAGCTTGAACTTAAGGCGCACAACAAAGCCAGTAAAAATGACCAAGAGCAGGTCTTTCAAATAAGTTTACCTACAAGCTCTGCCTGCGTGGCTAATAACTTACAGCTGTTAAGAGGTCGTTTAATTGCTGTGGAGTTCGCTTGGAATCAAAGCATTCAGCAGCAAATATCTATATTAAGCCAAAACCAACTATGGAAAGATTTTGCCTATCGAGTAACGGTTCCTAGCTCTAACCCTAGCTGTAACTTGCCCAGCATTGAGTTGAGCTTTCCAAGTTTGTCCACCTTTAATAGCGGTTGGGGAAGGGTAAATGTTAATCAGGTTTCAGGCGTAAACGCTCATAACTTTTTTGTGATGCAGCAGGTTGGCAATAGTTATCAGTTCAATTTAATTAGCCCCAACCACACTAAAGCCCAACAATACTGGCTAAAGTTTTATGCTCAGTAGCTCTATCTGCGGCGCTTCATCAAACTGTCATATTAAATTGTGAACACTATGTTTCAATATACAACCAAAATGACTTAGGTAGTTTTGTTTGAACCAACCGCTAATTCAAGAGCCCGTCGCTAAACTTAAGAAGCTAAAACGATATCAATATGAACGTTACGCGGTGTTATGCCGTCTGGCTTATCCGTCGGCCATGGAGGGCGTGACAGAGCAGTTAGACAAGTATTTGTATCAAGACGTGTTTGATCGCTGGGGGCGTTCCACTACGCGAGTGCTTTGGAAAGAGAACAAAGACGAAGTGATTGTGGTGTTCCGCGGTTCAATGAATATCTTTGATTGGCTGGTCAACTTAGCCTTTATCCCGCGTAAATATCGCCTTGGAAAAGAGCATTATCATGTGCATTGGGGTTACTTACAGCTTCTTGAGCAATTAAGCTGTGATCCTAATCGAAGCAAGCACAAGTTAACGGTTTATCAACGCCTCGAATCGATACTGCTGCCTTTGATGGAGCAGGGTAAACGTATCTCGCTTACCGGGCATTCTTCGGGTGGTTGTATGGCGGTTTTAGTCGCCGATAGACTAGAGCGGCAATATCCTAAGAAAGTAAAACGAGTAGTCACTTTTGGCCAACCCGCTACTGGGCTGTGGAATTTTAAGAAACATTACAAATTGCACCGCAAAACCTATCGGATTTGCTGTGACTTAGACATTGTAACCTTCCTTCCGCCTTTACCTTTTGTATATTGGCATGTGGGCCGAATGCTGTGGTTACATGATGAAAAGATTTATGAAAACACGCCTACTTGGTATCGCATGAGTAAATCGTTAGTGAGTTGGCTATTACTGCCGTTCACCTATCACTATATGCGTAAGTATATCCGCAACAAAGACTATTTCGACGAACATTAAAAAGGAGTTCTAGGCTCTAGGAGCCTGCAGCGCTGCGGTAAGATTGCACGGCACGAATGCCTTTTTTACTTACGTTAACCACTTCTGTTCTTGGCCAACGTCCACACATTAGCGTGATGAATTGCTCATCTTCTTTGTAGTAAACATAGCGTTGCCCTTGCCCCAAACTACAGCACACCGGTTTGTCATCTAAATAGCTAATGCTAACAAAGCCATCTTCCGAATGTACGCTAGGACACCAATCTTGGGTGGTTCCACCATGGTGATTGGGCTGTTGAGCACGCAATACGGATAACACGTCTACGGTGTTGGCAGGGTGAGTAGAAAACCAATTAAGATAGTCAGAAAAGCTAAGCTCTTTGTCATAAAACTTTGCCAAGGTTACTTTTTGCATTTGCAATATAGCTAAAACCATAACTAACAATGCGATGATGAATGGAAAAAGTATTCTGTAGAACAAAGTTCGAAACATTGTGCCTGCCGTAAGTATTGTGACCGCGGACGATTCTAACAAAAATGTGATGTATGTCTAATTATTATTGGCCTCAACAAGGATTCTTTATAAGCGGCAGTACTAGCTTATAGATAAAGTGAATTTGCAGAAGCCTCTTGGTTAGTTACAGTTTTGCTAACTGGAGGGTGCAGATGTTACGCAAAATTTTGTTAGTGGTTATTGTTCTAAGTCTACTAATCGCTTGGTTTAGTCATGATTTAGTTCGCGCAGTATTTGAAGCAACTGCTTTTTTGGCGGTGCTTGTTATGCTGGGTGCGTCCTTACTTAACAAAAGCAGAGACACACCTAACTAACTGGTAGTGCCTAGTCTCATTCAGTTCTTTTAGTAGAATGCCTTGATGATAAGCAACGAGCCCACCGCAATGCAGACCCAAAGGCTAACGCCAAGCAGCAGCGGTTTGCTACCAGCTTGCTGTAAATTCTTCGCGGTTAAACCGTAGCCAATCAAAAATAAACACACGCCCAATAACTGTTTAGAAAGCTCAAATAATCCCTCATAAACAGCTTCAAACATTGGTACAAAGTTGCTGATTAGCATGGCTATGATGTAGAACAAAATGAAGTAGGGTATCGAAATCTTGGCATCTTTCTCTTTGAATATTACCGCACTTAATAATGCAACGGGAATAATCCAAAGAGCCCTTGCAAGTTTAACTGTTGTCGCAACACTTAATGCTTCATCACCATAAGCAGCTGCAGCGCCCACCACTGATGAAGTGTCATGAATAGCAATGGCTGCCCAGTAGCCAAATTGGCTTTGGTTTAAATCAAATAAGTGGCCAAGTAGTGGGAAAACAAAAAGGCCACAGGCATTTAAAATAAACACAGTGGCTAAAGCCAAAGAAATCTGTTTGCTGCTAGCTTTAATCGCAGGTGAAACGGCAGCAATAGCACTGCCGCCACAAATTGCGGTACCTACTGAAATTAAATAGCCAGTTTTGCGCTCAATTCCTAGAAGCTTAGTCGCTACTAAGCCAAGAATTAAGGTGAAAGCGATAGAACCAACAATTAAACCAAAACCATGCTGGGTGTACTGTATGGCTTGTGTGATAGAAATGCCAAATCCTAAACCTACAACAGAAATAGCCAATAAGCGTTTAGTGAGCGCGCCCACATCAATGCTTTTTGGCGTTAAGCCAAAGCTGGCTAAGCAAGCGCCGATTACCAGCGCACCGGGACCATTTATGAGTGGCGTGATGATGATTAAACAGAAAACAATGCACAACACATCGGCTTTGTTCATTTGTTTTAACTTTTCTAGCATTCTAAGTCCTCTACAACTGACCTAAGTATACGCCGTGAAAGGACTTGCTGCTTGTTAGAATTTTAGTGACCAAATTTCAGGATAAAACTATATCTAACTGTATTTATGGATAAATATTATTGCATATAAGTAAAACTGATTAATTTAATCGATATTATTCATCAGCTTGAAAAGCCAAATTATCGGTAAAATAGTTCTTCTTCTATCTGTGGTCTCATCAACTCTGTCACTCTTTTTCCCTCTGCTATTGCTTCTTCCGCTCGATGAAAATCCATAATCCCGATATCACCCAGCTTTGGAGATAACAAAATATCAGGAGGATCACCCGCCATTCTTGTGCGGGTTAAACGTTCTTGCATAATGTTTATTGAGGTAGACATTACGCCTATCATGCCTGGCGAACGATTATTATTCGGCTGCTTTAGGTTACTAAGCATGGAGTTAAGGAAGTCTTTACCGCCACCTAACAAGCGCCAAAATGGTTGCTCGTTCGCGTTGCTATCTTGCTCGTTCAATTCCAGGGGATGATCGGTTAGCGCTATTCTTGATTTGTCATTATTAAGGTTTACCGCGATAACCATGTCGGCGCCCATTGCTCGACAAAGAGATACCGGTACTGGATTCACTACCGCGCCATCTACCAGCCACTGATCTTTTAATCGATAGGGAGCCATTAGTCCCGGCATAGCACATGATGCACGCACTGCGTCTCTAACTTTGCCTTTTTGCAGCCATATCTCTTTTCCTGATTCCAGCTCGGTGGCTACCGCGCCAAACGGGATTGCAAGTTGCTCAATCTTATCGCTACCGATGTATTTTTCTGCAGCATTAAAGACTTTTTCTCCGGTGAGCAAGCCACCACGGTAAAGGGAAAAATCCATTAAGTTAAATACTTGCCAACTGGAAAGGCTTAAGGCCCACTCATGCAGTTTGTCTATTCGTTGGCATGCGTAAGCTGCGCCAACTAAGGCGCCGATTGAGCAGCCAGACACAATATGCGGGCGGATCCCCATATCTTGCAGGGCCATAATCACTCCTAGGTGAGACCAACCTCTTGCTGCGCCACTGCCAAGCGCTAAGCCAATTTTCAACTCACTTTTACCTGTCATTATCATTCCATTAAGGTACTTTTATCTTTGGCATTGTTGCTTAAACTTTATCAATATCCTAGTGATCGTTAAGCTTAAATTGAGCTGGCTATCATTTTGATGTCCTTAGTAATAAATACAACGTAGTGCTAAGTGTTTATTAATGGTAAGTCGCTGTGACAAAACGTAAATCTAGGTAAAATTCATTGAAATCTACCTAGTGAAGAATTTTACTGGGCGCAGCAACTCCAGTTATGTCTTATCATTAATTCTACATCTGATGAATAAACCAGAGAGTTATGAGCCAAAAGAATCCTGTGGGACGGCCCAAAGGCGACAGCCAAGCGAGAGACAAACTATTGGATGCTGCAACCCAACTTTTTTCGAAGCTTGATTACGACAAAGTATCGATACGTATGGTAGCCAATAAAGCAGAAGTTGATGCAGCATTAATTCGCTACTACTTTGGCTCTAAGGCTCAGCTATTTGGAGAGATGTTAAAAACAGTCTCCAATCCGGTGTTTAATACTTTGCAGCAAGGCAAGCAAAATACCGACGTCAGTGATTTAGGCAAAGTCATGCGCGCTTACTACACCACCATGGTGGAAAACCCGTACTTTCCTAAACTTATATATAAATTGTCAGGTTTGCCCAGAGAGCACGAAAGTGCCCGGCAACTTGAGCTTATGATTGGCAATATGGGGCGGTTTAAAAGCAAAGCGCTTTTTGAACAGTTGCTAAATAAAAAAGCCTTGTTAGAGGGTATAGACCCGGAAATGGCGCAAATTAGCTTTCTGAGTTTGATGGTGTTTCCGTTCTTAATGCCTGAACGATTATTGGAAGCCAATCAAATTGAATTATCGAAACAAAAATTTTTAAAACTTGCAGATCACAACGTTCAGTTGCTTGAGCGTGGATTGTTTAAATCAAAGGAACAACGTAATGCAGCTCAATAAACCTTGGTTGATTTTTCCAGGCATTGCTATTGGCATATTTTTTCTAGTTCTCGCCATTACGACCAAAGAAGTCGCGCCATTAAATGCTCAGCATCAGTCTTCTCGACTAGTTGAAGTCACAGCGCTAAAACAGCAAGCCGCAGCGCCTTTGGCAATCGCCTACGGCAGGGTAGAGCCTAAAACGAGCTGGGAAGCAGTAGCAGAAGTGAGTGGAAACCTGGTTTATCGTCACCCCTTGTTAGAAGAAGGGCGATTTTTACCCAAGGGATCGTTGTTACTTAAAATTGATCCTCTCGAGTACAGTTTAAAAATGGTTCAAGCTGAAGCCAATTTAAATGCCAGCATGACTCAGCTGGCTCGTTTAACTCAGGAAGAAACCAACTTAAAAACTAGCTTAGATATTGAGCGCCAACGAGCTTTGTTAGTAAACGAAGAATACAAGCGTAAACAAAAGCTTAAAGAGCAGAATCTTATTTCCAGCTCGGAGTTAGAAAACCAAAAGCAAAATGTACTCATTCAAAACAATGTTGTGCAAGAGCTTGAGAATGCTTTGCAACTTATTCCAGATGATAAAAGGGTTGCAGAAGCTCAATTAGCGGTAGAAAAAGCCAAGTTTGAAGATGCTCAGCGCCAACTTAGTAAAACAGAAATAGTGCTACCTTTTGATGCCAAGATTGCAGAAGTGAATATTGAAACGGAGCAAGTGGTTAACTTGCAATCGGTAATGGTGGTAGCGCAAAAACTGGATGTAATGGTGGCAGACGTTCAGTTGTCACTCACCGATATGCGCCACTTAGTGAGCAGCGTACAGCATTATCAAAATGCTTTGGGTTTGCCGTCTATCGATGAGTTAGAGTTCGAAGCATCGGTAAGCTTGGTAGCCTCTGGTATTGAATACCGGTGGCCAGCCAAAGTAACCCGTGTTGGCGAATCGGTAAGTGTAGAGCAGGCCACCGTTGGTATGTTCTTAGAAGTTGAGCAAAACATTGCCGACATGGACTTAGCGCAACAAATTCCTCTTACCAAAGGCATGTATGTTCAAGCCACTATAAAGGGTTATCCGCAGCAACACTTTGTAGTGCCAGAAAGGGCATTGCACGGCAGCAATATTTACCTAATGGACGGCGAAAATAAGCTGAACATTATTCCGGTGACAGTGATATTTAGAACCGAGCAGGGTGTAGCAATCAGTGGTGATATTAGCAGTGGTCAGCAGCTGATTCTTAATGATCTTATTCCAGCGGTAGAGGGAATGAGTCTGCGAGTAGAGGAAGCGCCAAATGCTTAATTTCTTTATTCGCCATCCTACTTTAGCAAACTTGGTTATGGTGAGCTTTTTACTACTTGGCTTTAGTAGTTTAGGTACTTTGAAGCGGGAAACTTTTCCTGAATTTACCAATCCCTTCATTATCGCAACTGTGGTTTATCCGGGTGCTTCACCCAGTGAAGTAGAAGAAAGCCTATGTATGCGTATGGAAGATGCTGTAGATGGCTTGTCGAGCATTGAAGAAACGCGTTGTGAAGCGGTTGAGGGGCTAGGTTCGTTAGTTGTAAAACTCGATGGTAACGCAGACGTAGGCCGAATGCTGGTTGATATTCAAACTGAAATCAATGCCATTAAGGATTTTCCAGAGCAAATTGAACCGCCAGTTGTTAAAGAAATGGACTGGGCAGAACCCGTTGTAGATATTGCTATTAGTGCACCTGCGACTTGGCCTGATTTGAAAGCCTACGCAGAGGAGTTAAAACATAGCCTAAAGGTTGATTACGGCGTAGCGATGGTGACTGTTAGTGGCTTCTCAGATCATCAGTTGCGCGTAGAATTAGACCATACCGCGCTACGAAGGTTAAACCTAAGCGTTAACGATGTAGCCAATACCATTAGCCAGCAAAACATTAATTTGCCGGCGGGGACCATAGAGCTTACAGATAAAAACTTATTGATTCGTTTTGATCAGCGTAAGCGCGATCCTCTTGCCTTAGCCAAAACGGTAATTGCATCAGATAACAATGGCAGCGTGGTGTACTTAGGAGATATCGCCAGCATCAGCGACAGGTTCGAATTAGATGAAGAGAAAATTCTATTCAACAATCTTCCTTCTGCAGTACTCAAAATTAGCAAAAATAAAGCCGATGATGCTTTAAGAATTAAACAATCGGTACAGCAGTTTGTCGACGACCAAAGGCTTATTACCCCTGAAGGTGTCAGTTTAACCCTCACCAATGACATGTCTTCGCTATTAAGCGATCGCTTAAACATGATGCTAAAGAATGGTTGGCAAGGGATTATCTTGGTGTTTTTGAGTATGTGGCTGTTTTTCTCGTTGCGATACTCTTTTTGGATAGCTGCAGGCTTACCAGTTGCCTTTATGGGTGGTTTGTTCCTGATGTCGGTATTTGGGCTGTCGATAAACATTATGACGCTGGTGGGCCTGCTTATGGCTATTGGCATCATGATGGATGATGCGATTGTTATTGCGGAATCGATTGCCGCTCATCTAGAGCGAGGGCTAAGCGCCGACCAAGCAGTGGTTAAAGGGGTTAAAAAAGCTGCGCCTGGGGTTATCTCGTCGTTCTTCACCACCATTTTTGTATTGGGCAGTTTAATGTGGCTAGACGGGCAAATGGGCGCGGTATTAAGCGTGGTGCCCATGGCTTTGTTATTGGTACTTTGTATTAGCTTGGTAGAAGCGTTTTTGATCCTGCCTAACCACCTTCGTCATACCTTGCAGCACCAAGGTATTGAAAGGCCCACAAGTGGCTTTAAAGCAAAATTTCTAGATGCTTTCGAAAGTTTTCGACTAAACAAACTTGTTCCAGCCGTTACCTTCGTAGTGAAGTGGCGTTACATCTCACTTGGTGCAACTTTGGGTTTGTTGCTGTTGTCGTTCTCTTTGGTGATTAGCGGATTAGTTAAATTCACCGCGTTTCCAGAATTAGACGGTGACATAGCAGAAGCCAGAATTATCCTACCGCCAGGCTCTAGTTTGAGCCAAACCGAAGCCTTGGTTACGGAAATTGTTAATGCAGCGCAGCTGGTTGGGGAAGAGTTCACCAACAATAACAACGAGCCGCAAACGCTGATCCACGATATAACCGCGCAATACAATTTTAATGCTGATGCCGGTGAGTCTGGCCCTCACGTGGCTACCGTGCGCCTAGATCTGCTTTCTGCAGAGGTCCGCAATAGTTACATAGAAGATTTCATCGCTGCTTGGCGGGAACAGGTAGGTGATCAAGCATTGCCTTTAGCTTTAGCCTTTACCCAACCGACAATGGGCCCAGCAGGGCGGGCGATTGAAGTGCGTTTACAACACTCTAATCTTGATACTTTAAAATCTGCATCGGTTGAGTTGCAGGCTTATCTAGGTAAGTTCCAAGGTGTGAACAGCATTCTAGATGACATGCGTCCGGGTAAAGAAGAGGTGGTAATTTCACTTCGAGGAGGGGCGGAGTCGTTTATGGTTAATGGCCAAATGGTGGCGGAACAATTACGTGCTTCTTACCAAGGAACCATTGCAGATGAGTTTCAGATTGGTCCAGAGAACATGCAAATTGATGTAAGGCTAAACAAGCAACAGTCGGGAAGCTTACAAGCATTAGCTAACTTTCCGATTGTACTGGCGG
The DNA here is from genome assembly GCF_900537085.1 of Agarivorans sp. Alg241-V36. Taxonomy (NCBI): domain Bacteria; kingdom Pseudomonadati; phylum Pseudomonadota; class Gammaproteobacteria; order Alteromonadales; family Alteromonadaceae; genus Agarivorans; species Agarivorans sp. Alg241-V36. Next base: position 60,306 of record NZ_UNRE01000011.1, read on the forward strand.
ATGGCCAACAAGTACCTCTATCTTCCATCGCAAACATTGAATATCAACGTGCTTATGTTCGCATCCAACGCATTAATAGCCTGCGTACAGTAACTGTAATGGCAGATGTTGATACTAGGACTGCTAATACCAATGAAGTAATGCAATTGGTACAAAGGAGTTTTCTGCCAGAGCTTCAAAAGCAGTTTCCTGGTCTGCGTGTTGATTTTGAAGGAGAGGCTAAAGAAAGTGCCAAAGTAGGGGCTTCATTAAGTAAAAGCTTTGCCATTGGTATTTTTGGGGTGTTTGCTATTTTGAGCTTTCAATTTAGAAGCTACTTAGAACCTGTGGTCGTGCTTACAGTGATTCCCATGGCTCTAATAGGCGTATTGTGGGGCCACTTTTTGTTAGGCCATAACTTAAGCATGCCGTCTATTTTAGGTTTTATTTCCCTAGCGGGCATTGTTACCAATGATTCGATATTGCTGGTGCAGTATATCCGGCATCACTTGGATGAAGGTGACGACGTTTATCAGGCTGTTGTTAACGCGAGTAAAGAGCGTTTTAGAGCGGTGTTTTTAACCTCCTTAACCACTGCTGCTGGTTTACTGCCGCTTTTACTCGAAACCAGCTTACAGGCTCAAGTGGTGCAGCCTATTGTGGTATCGATAGTGTTTGGGATTATTGCATCTACCATGATGGTGTTGTTTATTATTCCAGCAGCTTATGCGGTACTAGCGGATTGGAACTTGGTCCATAAACATAAATCATTGCAGCAGGAGTAAGGCTTAAGCTCGTGACTCCTCACATAATTTAACTGTAAAAGACTGGATGTATATCCAGTCTTTAGGTTAAGCTAAGCGCAGTTAGTTTAGGAGTCTATGCAGTGATCGCTACCATTAAAGGTACCTTAGAAGAAAAAGTCCCACCGTTCGTTCTAATTGACGTAGCCGGAGTTGGCTACGAGATTCAATTACCCATGAACTGTTTTTATCAATTACCTGAACTGGGTGAGTCAGTGCGCTTATTAACTCACTTTATCGTGCGTGAAGATGCTCAGTTACTTTATGGCTTTCATGATAAAGCTTCTCGCTCATTATTTAGAGAATTGATAAAGGTAAATGGTATTGGTCCTAAAGTAGCCTTAGCCATTCTATCGGGCTTAAGCTGTGAGCAGTTTGTGTTTGCCGTAAAACATGAAGACTTATCAAGTTTGGTTAAAGTACCGGGCATTGGTAAAAAAACGGCGGAACGCTTATTGGTCGAAATGAAAGACCGCTTGAAAAACTGGAATGTAGAACTTCCAGAAACTCCAATTAGTGATAGTCTAAGTAGCCACGGCGATTTACCCTTACACGCAAGTGTAGATCCTAAAGATGAAGCTATCGCAGCACTAGAATCTTTGGGTTACAAAGGTAACCAAGCGGATAAGTTGGTGAAACAAGTGTGGACCAGTGGCATGAGCAGTGAAGAGCTGATCAGAGAAGCCTTAAAAGCGGCACTGTAACAAAGGTATTTTAGATGATTGAAGCTGACCGTTTAGTAGCAGCCACGCCAATAGTAGAAGAAGAGACGGTTGATCGTGCGATTCGACCTAAAAAGCTTGAAGATTACACCGGTCAACAAGCGGTTGTAGAGCAGCTGGAAATATTTATTGAAGCCGCTCGTCGTCGTGATGATGCTTTAGATCATCTACTTATATTTGGCCCTCCAGGCCTGGGTAAAACCACTTTAGCTAATATTGTGGCTAATGAGTTAGATGTAAATATTAAAACCACTTCTGGACCGGTGTTAGAAAAGGCCGGTGATTTGGCGGCGCTGTTAACTAATCTAGAGCCTGGCGATGTTTTGTTTATCGACGAAATCCATCGTTTAAGCGCTGTAGTAGAAGAAGTGCTTTACCCGGCTATGGAAGACTATCAGTTGGATATCATGATAGGCGAGGGCCCTGCAGCACGGTCAATTAAATTAGACTTACCTCCCTTTACTCTAATTGGTGCTACTACCCGCGCAGGTATGCTGACTTCGCCTTTACGAGACCGATTTGGCATTGTGCAACGCTTAGAGTTTTACAAAACTAAGGACTTGGCCGATATCGTCAAAAGAAGTGCCCATTATCTCAATTTAGACTTAGATGAAGAAGGCGCTTGGGAAGTGGCAAAACGTTCTCGAGGCACTCCGCGTATTGCAAATCGTTTGTTACGCAGAGTGCGCGATTTTGCCGATGTTAAGTTTGACGGAAAGGTAACTCAGCAAGTTGCTGCCCAAGCTCTTGATTTGTTGAGTGTAGACAGTGCTGGTTTTGACTACATGGATACTAAGTTGCTTAAAGCGATAACCGAGACTTTTGCTGGTGGGCCAGTAGGTTTAGATAATTTAGCCGCTGCAATTGGCGAAGATAAAGAAACCATTGAAGATGTACTAGAACCATTCTTAATTCAACAGGGTTTTTTGCAGCGTACTCCTCGCGGACGTATCGCTAGTGATAAAGCCTATTTACACCTCGGTTTAGACCTTCCTAAACGATAAAAATGCTGTCGTTTAATAACGACAGCATTGCTAAAAATTAGGCTTAAAGTGTTTAATTTTAAGCCGTTATCTCAGTTTTCTTTGTCAATTATCTAAATTAAGTGTTTAGAGTCTTAACCTTGGGCACCAGCCTGTGTATAGTAATTTGTAATTATATATTTGGGATAGGTGTAATGTCGGTTTTAGCTGTTCGGGTTTACTACGAAGATACCGATGCTGGCGGGGTTGTTTATCATGCCAACCACATAAAGTACTTCGAACGAGGCCGTACAGAGTGGCTTCGTGACTTAGGCTATGATCAAGATGTACTAATGAAACAAGATTTGTGTTTTGTGGTGCGCTCGCTAAATATTGACTACAAACTTCCTGCTTTATTCAATCAAATGCTCTCGGTGGAAACCACCATCGAAAAAATGAAGAGAGCCAGTTTGGTGTTTGAACAAACCATTAGAAATGCTGATCAACAAGTCATCGCCCACGGAACGGTCACTGTAGCTTGTGTCACATTGTCATCAATGAAGGCCACGGCCATTCCTGAAACATTAAAAGAGGATTTACTCGGTGCACTCTGATATGTCATTTATCGGCTTGTTTTGGCAGGCGAGTCTATTAGTTAAGTTTGTAATGTTATTGCTAGTGAGTATGTCTGTTTATTCGTGGGCAATGATCATTAACCGTAATCGAGTATTAAAAGCAGCTAAAACTGCCAGTGATGCTTTTGAGCAAAAGTTTTGGTCTGGTGTCGACCTTAACAAGCTTTATCAAGAGAGCAATGCCCGCGCAGACCACCTGCAAGGAATGGAGCAAATTTTCCATTCAGGCTTTCGTGAGTATGTGCGTTTACATAAATCCAGTGGCCGCAGCGCCGACGCGGTAATGGATGGTACGTATCGTAGTATGCGTGTGTCGTTATCTCGCGAAGTTGAATCTTTAGAAAACCAATTGCCTATGCTTGCTACCATTGGTTCGATTAGCCCATACATTGGCTTATTTGGCACCGTATGGGGGATTATGAATGCCTTTATCGCTCTAGGTGAAGTGCAGCAGGCCAGCTTAAACATGGTTGCTCCAGGTATTGCAGAAGCCCTAATTGCAACAGCGATGGGATTATTTGCAGCCATTCCAGCGGTAATTGCCTTTAACCGCTTTTCAACGGGTGTTGCCAAGCTTGAGCATGGTTACGCCAACTTCATGGAAGAATTCTCTAGCATTTTACACCGCCAAACTCATAGCGGTAGTAACTAAGAGGAGCTAGCGTGAATCATTATCAACGTCCTAAACGACGTTTAGTTGCCGAGATTAACGTAGTACCGTACATCGATGTGATGTTGGTATTACTGATCATCTTTATGGTAACAGCGCCGCTTATTACCCAAGGGGTAAAAGTTGACCTTCCGCAAGCCAGCGCAGAAGCAATGCCAGAAGACAGTAAGCCACCTTTAGTTGCCACCGTGACAGAAAGTGGCCAGTACTATCTAGATACTGGCGAAGATGACAACTCTGCTAATCAATCTCTTTCGGGTGATGACTTAAAAGCAGTGGTGATGGCGCATTTGCAATTAGATCCAGATTTACCGGTGGTTGTGCGTGGTGATAAAAACGTGCGCTACGAGCAAGTGATTAACTTGATGGTATTACTGCAAAGCGCCGGTGTGCCTTCTGTGGGTTTAATGACTCAGCCAGACGAAAATTAAAATAGGAATAGCATTGAAGTCGCCTTTTAGCTTATCCATTGTAATTTCAATACTGTTGCATGCAGTGCTATTTGTCGCCTTGGTTTGGTCGGTTGATTTTGAGCGCGTTAAATTAGAACCAACTCCTAGTGCTCCTATTATCAATGCTACTGCTGTAGATATTAACCAGGTGACAAAGCAAGTTGAACGGATTAAACAACAACAGAAAGATAAAACCAAACTAGAGCAACAACGGATTGCTAAAGCTGAAAAAGAAGCCGAGCAAGCGCGCAAAAAGCGTTTAGCCGAAGAAAAGCGCATTAAGCAGTTAGAGCTAGAAAAACGTCAACAAGAAGATGCTAAACGTAAAGCCGATGAGCAGGCGCGCCGTGCTAAAGAAAAACAAAAGCTTGAGCAACAAAAAGCCGCTAAAGCCGAAGCTGATCGTATAAAGAAAGAAGAACAACGCAAAGTAGCGGAAGCTGCTGCAGTAGCTGCTGAAGCTGAGCGAGTACGTAAACTTGAAGAGCAACGCAAAGCAGAACAAGCGGCTAAAGAAGCCGAAGAAGCTGCTCGTAAGGCTGAAGAGCTACGTAAACGTAAAGAAGAAGAAGCCCGAATTGCAAAAGAGAAAGCAGCCAAAGCGGAAGCAGAGCGCAAACGCCAAGCTGAAATTGCTCGCCAAGAGGCTGAGTTTGAACGCTCAATGCAGGCAGAAATGGCAGCAGAAGCAAACTCTCGTCGTCAAAGACAAGTACTGGGTGAAGTAGATAAATATAAAGCCATGATACTGTCTACCATTCAACGCAATTTGTTGACTGACCCAAGTATGCAAGGTAGAACATGTAGAATTGAAGTTAGCATGGCTCCTGGTGGTTTTGTTATTAATACCAAGGTATTAGAAAACGATGAAGCTGTATGCGCATCAGCGAAACGAGCTATATTGAAGGCGGGGTCGCTACCTGTATCAAAAGATCCAGAAGTATTTGCTGAGATGAAAACACTTACTTTAGTAATAACACTTTAAAAATAGGAATAGCGGTGATGATTAGAAAGTTTTTAGTGAGTGTGGGCTTAATGTTTGCATTTATGAACGTTGCTCAAGCTAACCTAGAAATTGTAATCACGGAAGGCGTAGACAGTGCACGGCCTGTTGGTGTTGTGCCATTTGTTTGGAAGGGACATGGAAACGTTCCGCTAGATTTAGCAAAAGTAGTGGCTGATGACTTACGTCGTTCGGGTAAATTTAACCCGGTGACCGTTAGCGAGATGCCGCAAACACCTCAAACAGCCGAACAAGTAGATTATGAAGCTTGGGCAGCCTTAGGGGTTGAGGCTGTATTAGTTGGTAATGTCGAAGCCTTAGACGGTGGAAAGTATAAGGTTAGCTATTCCTTAGTCGACGTCTTACGTGGACAAGTAACAGCGGGCAACAAGCAAGAGTTAAAAGATGGTCAATTAGTCACTAGTCAAGACCATGTGTTGTTAGACCGTTTTAAAAGTGTGGCTAAAGCGCAGCTTCGTCAAATGGCTCACCTAATATCAGATGGCGTTTACCAAGCCTTAACTGGTGAACGTGGCGCATTTTTAACCCGTATTGCCTACGTTGTTGTAAATAATGAAGCAAACTATCCTTATCAACTACGAATTGCTGACTATGATGGTCACAACGAAAAAACTTTGTTGCGCTCTCAAGAGCCGCTAATGTCTCCATCATGGTCTCCAGATGGTCGTCAGCTTGCTTATGTGAGCTTCGAAAACCGCACAGCGGAAATCTATATTCAAGATATATATACTTCGCAGCGTACCAAGCTAACTTCATTTAGCGGCATTAACGGCGCACCTGAGTGGTCACCTGATGGTAAACGTATTGCCTTAGTATTGTCTAAAGATGGCCAACCTGACATTTACGTAATCGATGTAGAAACCAAAAAATTACAGCGTATTACTAAAAATCGCCGCATTGATACCGAACCTACTTGGTTACCAGATGGTAATAGCGAGTTGCTATTTTCATCAGAGCGCGGCGGCAAACCGCAAATTTATAAAGTAAATCTCGACACTAAGAAGATTAACCGTGTGACATGGGAAGGCGAGATGAACCTAGGTGGCTCTGTTACTCCAGATGGCTCAGCCCTAGTTATGGTTAGCCGGGTTAACGGGCAATACCGAATCGCCCGACAAGATTTTGATACTGGCTACGTGCAAGTATTAACTAGGACTCAATTGGATGAGTCTCCTACCATTGCACCTAACGGCAGTATGATTATGTACAGTACGGTAGCAGGTGGGCGCCAAGTGTTAGCTTTGGTGTCTATGGACGGAAGATTTAAGGCAACTTTGCCAGCTAAAGAGGGCAGTGTAAGGGCCCCAGCTTGGTCACCCTTCTTAAACTAAAAAAAACTATGCGATCATAAGGAATCCATAATGCAATTCGAAAGAGTAGTAAAAACAGTATTTTTGGGACTAGCGTTTGCAGGCCTAGCAGCTTGTAGTTCAAACAACACTAGCGATAGTGATGTAAGCGAACAAGATAAAGCCGGTGGTGTAGTGATCGAAGATAGCAATACCGGTAGCGATCAAGAAAACTCAGGTGTTGAAGTTGGGGCTGTTGATCCAGTGCTTAGCGCTGAAGAAGAAGAGCGCCAAAAAGCTGCTGAACTTCGTCAAAGCCAAGTGGTATATTTTGAATTTGACCGTTCAGATATCCGTGACGAGTTTGCTGAAATCCTAGAAGCACACGCGAGCTACTTGCGTGACAATCCATCTGTAACAGTACTCATTGAAGGTCACACCGATGAAAAAGGTACGCCTGAGTACAACATTGCCTTAGGCGAGCGTCGTGGCAAGGCGGTATCAAAATACCTACAAAGCCTAGGTGTGTTGGCTTCACAAATCTCTATTGTTAGCTACGGCGAAGAAAAGCCAGTAGACAACTCTCATACTGATGCGGCTATGGCTAAGAATCGTCGCGCTGTGTTAGTTTATTAATACGCTTAATCGTGTAGAGTAATTTATGAAACTTAATATGATTACGGCTACTTCTGTAGCCGTTTTATTTTCAGCCCAAATTAATGCGGCAGCTCCTGTTGAAGAAGCGGGAACAAGCACTAGCACCACTGCAGTTGCCAATAGTTCGGTTGCTTTGTCATCGAGTAATTTGACTATGGAGCAACGTATCGAACGCTTAGAGCGTATGTTGCAGGCCCGTAATCAAGTTCAATTAGATTTGCAAAACCAAGTTGAAGATATGTCTGATAGCATGTCGACAATGGTAGGGCAGTTAGAACAAAGTAATTATCAGATTGAGCAAATGATTGAGCGCCAGCGTGAAATCTATCAAGAGTTAGATCGTCGTTTTGCTCAGTTACAAGCGTCTCCAGTTACCGCTAAGGCCAGCACTGAAGCAGCACCTGTAGCGGCTGGTGAAGACCAATCCTACGACGCAGCAGTTGCCTTAGTAATGCAAGATAAAGACTATGATGCAGCGATTCCTGCATTTCAAAGCTTTATTAAAGATTACCCAAAGTCTAGCTACGCCCCTAACGCGCATTATTGGCTAGGCCAGCTACAATATACTCGTGGGCAACGTGATCAAGCGTCTGAGCAGTTTAATAAAGTTGTTAACGACTACCCCGATTCTAATAAGGTTGCTGAGTCATTGTTAAAACTAGGTATCATTGCCCAGTTTCAAAATAACAATGCTGAAGCAAAAACCTTATTTACACGCGTAGTTAAAGAGCATCCAAACACTGCAGCAGCGGGCTTGGCGCAAACGCGTTTAGCTAAGTTGTAGTCTAAGTTTTAGCAAATAAAGTTCAGTAAATTCAAAATTCTGTACAAACAAGAAGCTGGTTGCTTATTTGCTGAACGCTTAGAAAAAAAGATTCAAATTACTGTTGCACAACAGTCTTAAATCCGTATCATAGGCCGCCGTTGAGTCAGGCCAATTGCGCAAGCAAATTGAAGCAGATTTAACCGAAGTTCAGAGCGGGTTGTTAGCTCAGTTGGTAGAGCAGTTGACTTTTAATCAATTGGTCGAAGGTTCAAATCCTTCACAACCCACCACTTTGACACTTCACTGTAATAGAATTTATGGGTTGTTAGCTCAGTTGGTAGAGCAGTTGACTTTTAATCAATTGGTCGAAGGTTCAAATCCTTCACAACCCACCACTTCTATTGCCACTTTAGTGGGTCGTTAGCTCAGTTGGTAGAGCAGTTGACTTTTAATCAATTGGTCGAAGGTTCAAATCCTTCACGACCCACCACTATTTTGAAACGTTATGGGTTGTTAGCTCAGTTGGTAGAGCAGTTGACTTTTAATCAATTGGTCGAAGGTTCAAATCCTTCACAACCCACCACTTCTTCGTTTCAGAATATGCATTAACAGTAATGGGTTGTTAGCTCAGTTGGTAGAGCAGTTGACTTTTAATCAATTGGTCGAAGGTTCAAATCCTTCACAACCCACCACTGCTGTTGTTGCGAATCTTATCTACGGGTTGTTAGCTCAGTTGGTAGAGCAGTTGACTTTTAATCAATTGGTCGAAGGTTCAAATCCTTCACAACCCACCATTTCCTGTTGTACTTCTCCAATATCTCATCTAATTCTTTAGTCCAATAGCTGCCATTAGCCTACATCGCAGTGTATAATACTCGAACTATTTTTATCTCAGATGTAGTTATGCAACAGCTCGAATATTTTAACGAATCAATTTACCCATTTCCTCCTAAGCCTGCTCCACTTAATGCCAAGCAACGTGCTGCGCATAAAGAGCGTATAAAGCAGCTGCTAATAGAGCAGGACGCGGTGTTGGTTGCTCATTATTATACTGACCCTGAGATCCAGGCACTTGCAGAGGAAACAGGGGGCTGTGTAGCCGATTCTTTAGAAATGGCTCGCTTTGGTAATAACCATCCGGCTAAAACACTGCTAGTAGCGGGTGTGCGCTTTATGGGTGAAACCGCTAAGATCTTAACTCCAGAAAAAAAGGTTATTATGCCTACTCTGGAAGCAACCTGTTCGCTAGACCTCGGGTGTCCTGAAAAAGAGTTTTCTGAGTTTTGCGATGCTCACCCAGATCACACCGTTGTGGTTTACGCCAATACCTCGGCTGCTGTTAAAGCCAGAGCTGATTGGGTGGTAACTTCAAGCATTGCGGTAGACGTGGTTGAACATCTGGATTCTGAAGGCCACAAAATAATCTGGGCTCCAGATAAGCACCTGGGTGGTTATGTGGCGAAGCAAACGGGTGCCGATATGCTGTTATGGCAGGGCGCTTGTATTGTCCACGACGAGTTTAAAGCTAAGGCTTTGCAGCAGCTTAAACAGCAATACCCTGATGCAGCTATATTGGTTCACCCTGAGTCTCCGGAAAGCGTTGTGGCGATGGCTGATGCCGTAGGCTCAACCAGTCAACTAATAGCATCTGCGCAAAGCCTACAGCATAAAAAGCTAATTGTTGCGACCGACAAGGGCATCTTCTACAAAATGCAGCAAGCTTGTCCAGACAAAGAGATGATAGAAGCTCCTACTGGCGGTAATGGCGCCACCTGTCGCTCATGTGCGCATTGCCCATGGATGGCGATGAATGGCTTGCAAGCGATTGAAGAGGCCTTAATCGATGCCAGCGGCAAAGAAGTATTTGTAGATGAAGCGCTAATAGATAAAGCATTAATACCCTTAAATCGTATGCTTGGTTTTGCTAAAAGCAACCAGATAAAGGTGAAAGGTAACGCTTAGATTTTATCGCTTTAAAAAGCCAGCACTTGTTGCTGGCTTTTTTGTACCTAAAGGTTTTCCACACGAAAAACACTATTAATGTTTTTGTTATCAATAATGGTTTGCTATACTTTTTGGGTTTTGTGCCTAATAACTAGCAGAGAAGTAGATGAGAGTTGAAACAGATATAAAGCTGGGTTTTAAAGACGTTTTGATCAAACCAAAGCGCTCGACCTTAAAGAGCCGTTCTCAGGTTGTACTTGATCGGAAGTTTACCTTTAAACATACAGGCAGTCAATGGGAAGGTGTACCTGTTATTGCGGCCAACATGGATACTGTAGGTACTTTTGGATTAGCCAAAGCCTTAGCCGAGCATCGAATGATGACTGCGGTTCATAAGCATTACACTATTGAGCAATGGGCACAGTTTTTAGCCAGCATGTCTGCTGATAAAATCAAATACTTGATGGTGAGTTGCGGCACATCGGATGCGGATTTCGAGAAAACCAAACAAATTTTGGCATTAAATAGTAACTTGCAATTTATATGTGTTGACGTTGCTAATGGTTATTCAGAGCACTTTGTCGGTTACGTACGTAAAATGCGTGAACAGTTTACTGATAAAGTTATCGTAGCGGGTAACGTTGTAACGGGTGAAATGGTTGAAGAGTTAATTCTGAGTGGCGCAGACATCGTTAAAGTTGGTATTGGCCCAGGCAGCGTATGTACAACACGTGTAAAAACTGGCGTTGGTTACCCACAACTTTCTGCGATTATTGAGTGTGCCGATGCCGCACATGGCCTTGGTGGTCAAATTGTTGGAGACGGTGGCTGTACTCAAGCAGGCGACGTTGCAAAAGCGTTTGGTGGTGGTGCTGATTTCGTTATGCTGGGCGGCATGTTAGCTGCTCACGAAGAAAATGGCGGTGAAGTTGTAGAAGAAAATGGAAGCAAGTTCATGAAATTCTACGGAATGAGCTCTCAAACCGCTATGGACAAACACACTGGCGGTGTTGCGGAATACCGTGCGTCGGAAGGTAAAACAGTATTACTGCCGTATAAAGGCAGCGTACAACTTACCGTGCAAGATATTCTTGGCGGCGTTCGCTCAGCATGTACTTATGTGGGTGCGTCTGAGCTTAAAGAGCTGACTAAACGCACTACCTTTATCCGTGTGCAAGAGCAAGAAAACCAAGTGTTTGGCATTACCAAAGTGTAGTGCTTATAAGCGATAAAATTAAAAGCCCTAGGTGTAATGCCTAGGGCTTTTTTGTTAAGAAATAATTTGTTGTAGGCAATGAGATTGCTTTGGGGCCAAACAGACGGGCGATTGAGTAATGGCCGTTTCTACACAAATAAACTGGCTATAGTCGCTAACATCATCCATTTTGTTGGCTAATTCCTCTCCAGGGTTCCAAACAACCACGCTGTCATTACCGCTGTGATGAATGTTTAAGGAATGCTCACCATTAGAGATTACGTTGTTAGCTGCTGACTGTAGGTAGATACGATCAGTCTCTTTGCTAAGCTTAAAGCCCTCAGATTCAACATAGACTTTTTGGCTCAATGCATCAAAGTATTGGGTGCCAAGTGATCCGATGTGTAGTTTTTTTACATCTGTAATGAAATAACTGTGCAAGGCGCCAGTAAATTCAAACTCATGTTGGCTATTATTTTTGGTTTCCAATTCGATATGGAGCTGATTGCTGAAGGTAAACGAGCAAGTTAATGCAATGCCTGGAACAGAGCTATGGTTTAGGCTTAGACGAACGGAGCAGCTATCCTCGCGGGTAATGGTTTCATCTAAAGACCAAAGGCTAGTTCTGGCAAAACCGTGCTTAGGAAGGCTTTCATCGCCTAGGTTGCCAAAGCGCGGCCAACAGATAGGGACTCCACCTCTAATGGCTTTTCCTCGTGTAAACTGACTATCATCACTTAACCAAAGTGTTTCTTTACCTGGGTTAGGGCGGTAGGAGACAAGGTGCGCACCTTGCTTGGCGATGAGTGCTTTCGCTTTGGGATGATCAATCCAATAAAATACCATGCCTTCGGCATTGCTAACTTCAAACACCGCGTTATTTATTTGCTTAACTACTTTTAGCTTCAGCTTTTCTAAGATCATGATTTTTACCTATAAAAAAAGCGACCCTAAGGTCGCTTTATTATTCTAGCTAGTAGCTACATTTCTTATTTAGAGATGTGAGCGATTAGGTCTAGAACTTTGTTTGAGTAACCGATTTCGTTGTCGTACCAAGATACAACTTTAACGAATTTGTCAGTTAGTGCTACACCAGCTTTTGCATCAAATACAGAAGTTTGAGTTTCGCCGATGAAGTCTTGAGAAACAACTTGGTCTTCAGTGTAACCAAGAACGCCAGCCATTTCGCCTGCAGAAGCAGCTTTCATAGCAGCACAGATTTCTTCGTAGCTAGCAGCTTCTTTAAGGTTAACTGTTAGGTCAACTACAGAAACGTTAGCAGTAGGTACGCGGAAAGCCATACCAGTTAGTTTGCCGTTTAGCTCAGGAAGTACAACACCTACAGCTTTAGCAGCACCAGTTGAAGAAGGGATGATGTTTTGAGAAGCACCACGACCACCGCGCCAGTCTTTAGCAGAAGGACCGTCAACAGTTTTTTGAGTAGCAGTAGTAGCGTGAACAGTAGTCATAAGACCAGATTCAATGCCCCACTTGTCGTTTAGTACTTTAGCGATAGGCGCTAAACAGTTAGTAGTACAAGAAGCGTTAGAAACGATATCTTGACCAGCGTAAGACTCTTGGTTTACGCCCATTACGAACATAGGAGTAGCGTCTTTAGAAGGACCAGTTAGAACTACTTTCTTAGCGCCAGCAGTGATGTGCTTACGAGCAGTCTCGTCAGTTAGGAAGATACCAGTTGCTTCAGCAACTACATCAACACTAATTGCGTCCCACTTAAGGTCTTCTGGGTTACGCTCAGCAGTAACGCGTACAACGTTACCGTTTACTACCAAGTTACCGTCAACTACTTCTACGCTGCCGTTGAAGCGACCGTGAGTTGAGTCATACTTAAGCATGTAAGCCATGTATTCAACGTCGATTAAGTCGTTGATGCCTACTACTTCAATGTCGCTGCGCTCAACAGAAGCACGGAATACGAAACGTCCAATACGGCCAAAACCGTTAATACCAACTTTAATTGTCATAGTGATACCTAATGTTCCAAGTGTTAACAGATGTAGAAATTGGTTGTAAACTTACAACATTTTTAAAAATGGTCAAGTTCAATCGCCAATTAATTTGCGCGATATCAATTAATGGTTTAAAAATGAGCAAGCTAACATTTGCAGGAAGAAGTATTAGCTTAGAAGTAAAAAAAAACAATCAATATCACTCAATCTCAGATAAAATTAATTTAGCGAAATTTGTGCTAGATCGATAAATCAAGCGTTAGGATGAGTACAATACACGCGCTAAAAAAACAATAATTAGTTAGATAAAAGCAATAACTCGGGAAATGTTATGTCAGATCAAATCATTGAACAGTTGGTAAAGCTTCGCGGCATTGAAACCAGCTACGTAGATGCTTGGGGAAATCCGGCGCAAGTCGTACCTGAAAGCAAATCGAAACTGTTAAGAGCGTTAGGTTACCCTGTAGACGATGCAGAGCAATTAGCACAACGCTATGAAGAAGACGTACTAAATTACTGGCAAAAAGTGATGCCAGTAGTGAAAGTTGTACGTGTAGCTTCTGAATATCCTTTAGAGATCCGTGTTCCTATCGAGTTAGCTAATAAAGCATTTACTTGGAAGTTAAAAACAGAGCAGGGTGAAGAATTTAAAGGGCAGATTACTCCAGTAGATGGTGAGTTAATCGAAGCCCACGCTATTAATGATGTTGAGTATCAAGCTTACATTGTTAACTTAAGCATAGAGTTACCTATTGGTTACCATAGCTTGAGCATCTCTCTAAAAGGCGGTCGTAAAGTATTAGCAGAAACGCGTTACATCGTTGCTCCTAAAGCTGCTTACATTCAGCCGCAGATTGCGAACGGCAAGAAAGTATGGGGCCCAAGTGTACAGTTGTACTGCCTACGCACAGAAACAAACTGGGGTATCGGCGACTTCTCTGATCTACAGGTACTAGTTAAAAACATTGCCGATCGCGGTGGTGATTTTGTAGGTCTAAACCCGATTCATTCTTTATATCCAGCCAACCCAGAAGCCGCTAGCCCATACAGCCCTTCTTCACGTCGTTGGTTGAACATCGTTTACATTGATGTTGCAGCCATCACCGAGTTTGCTAACTCAGACGCAGCAGCCTTAGTGGCTAGTGGTGCTTTCCAAAACCGTTTGGAACAGTTACGCAGCAGCGAGTGGGTAGACTACACCGGTGTAACTGAAGCTAAGCTTGAAGCACTTAAACTTGTATTCAAGCAGTTCCAAACTATTCAGAAAGGTCGTACTAAACGTGCTAACGCTTTCCGTACCTTCGTTAAAGAAGGCGGTGAAAGCTTACAAGCACAGGCCACCTACGATGCGCTACAAGCTCATTTGTACGATAGCATTGGTAATGCTTGGGGCTGGCCAGCATGGCCTGACGAGTACAAAGAGTACCACCTACCAGCAGTTGCTGAGTGGGTAAAAGCGAATCAAGAAGCGGTAGATTTCTACTTATGGCTACAGTGGATTGCCGACGAGCAGTTAGCTGCAGTAGACGCTGTTGCAAAAGAATCGGGCATGGCAATGGGCCTTTACCGCGATTTGGCAGTAGGCGTGAGCGAAGGCAGTGTTGAGATTTGGGCAAACGGTGATTTGTACTCTCTTGATGCAAGTGTTGGTGCTCCGCCAGATATTCTTGGCCCACTTGGTCAAAAGTGGGGCTTGCCTCCAATGGACCCTGCTGTATTAGAAGAGCAACAATACCAACCAATGGTTGATTTGTTCCGTTCTAACATGCGCTCATGTGGTTCTTTACGTATCGACCACGCAATGGCTTTATTGCGCTTGTGGTTAGTGCCGGTTGAAGATTCAGCGGATAAAGGTGCTTACCTTTACTACCCAATTCAAGACTTGCTAGGTATTTTGGCGCTTGAAAGTCACCGTAACCAGTGTTTAATCATTGGTGAAGACTTAGGTACTGTTCCAGACGGCATCTTTGAAGTTCTTCAAGAAAACGGTGTTCACTCTTACCGTATCTTCTTCTTCGAACAAGCGGAAGACGGTGGCTTTATTTCACCAGCGCATTACCCAGAGCAAGCAATGTCTGCGGTAACTACCCACGATATGCCAACCTTACGCGGTTTCTGGCATTGTGATGATTTAGCGCTTGGTCGTGAATTAGGCATTTACCCAGACGAAGAAGTACTACAAAGTCTTTACCAAGATCGTCATGAGAACAAGCAAAAGCTGCTAGATACCTTGCACGGTCACCAAAGCATCCCAGACTACATCTCACGCGATGTAAACTGGGTAGGAATGGACAAAGGCCTTAACTACGGTATTCAAGTACACATGGCAAAAGGTAGCTGTAACTTGTTATCTGTTCAGTTAGAAGACTGGATGGAAATGGACAAGCCAGTTAACGTTCCGGGTACTTCAAGTGAATATCCTAACTGGCGTCGTAAGTTAACTTGGAACTTAAGTGACTTATTTAACAACCACGACGTACAGCACTTAATGCATTCACTAACAGACGCTCGCAATAAAGTTAGCAAGTAAGATTGATGCATTTATAAACAAGCGCTCTTCGGAGCGCTTTTTTTTACCTATGAAAATGTTTTCTATCTCACTTTACTACTGATTAATTGAGAAAAGCTCGAAGAGTTGCGCTAACCTAAGCATTAATGACCAAATCCCCTTATTCTCAGGACGTTAAGGTAAGTAAATAATGAAACAATCTTTGTCTTCTCAGGTTTCTAAATTAGTTCAACAATTGTCCAGCGTGCGTTTAGGTGAGCCTTTTAATGCTCTAGGTTTAAACGCAAAAGCCAAAGGTAAAGGCTTAGTGTTAAGGGCTTGGCAACCTGATGCAAAAGCGATAACTGTGATGTCGCTAAATGGCGAAGTTTTGGGAACAATGGGCCAGTTATCTCCGCAAGGTCTTTTCGAATTAGAGTTTGATGCTGAAGAACATTTCTCTTACCAGTTAGAAGTTGAATACGCCGACAGCAAACTAACAGTAATAGACCCTTATCAGTTTACCGATGTAGCCTACGATGGCTTAGCCACTATGACTCACGCGCCGCAAAACCTTTATCAGGTATTAGGTGCACAGGTTAAAACCATTGAAGTGGATGGTGTACAAATAAAGGGTGTGCGCTTTGGCGTATATGCTCCTAGTGCATCAAGTGTTAGTTTAATTGGTGATTTTAACCATTGGGATGGTCGACGCCTGCCGATGCAGCGTTCTTTGGATGGTCATTGGGTACTATTTGTGCCGGGCTTAGATTCGGGAACAAAGTACAAGTATGAGTTAAAGGATCGTCACGGTCATTCCTTACCACATAAAACTGATCCAGTAGGCTTTAGTTCAGAACAATACCCATCTTTTGCCTCAGTGGTTTGGGATCATGACCAATACCAATGGAACGACGAAGAGTGGATACGTTCACAAAATAACGATAAACGTCATCAACCAATGAGCGTTTATGAAGTGCACTTAGGTTCTTGGCGTCGCAAGATTGAAGACACTGGGAATAACTACCTAAGCTACCGTGAGTTAGCGGTTGAGTTAGTGCAATATGTAAAAGAAATGGGCTACACCCATATAGAAGTATTGCCAGTTTCTGAGTTCCCATTTGATGGTTCTTGGGGCTACCAGCCTATCGGTTTGTTCGCGCCTACTAGCAGATTTGGTAATCCTGATGATTTCAAGTTCTTAGTCGATCAATGTCACCAGAATGGCATAGGCGTTATTGTTGATTGGGTTCCAGCCCACTTCCCAAGTGACTCACACGGTTTAGCACAATTCGACGGCACTCATTTATATGAGTATGAAGATCCGCGCCGTGGGTGGCACAACGATTGGAATTCATACATCTATGACTTTGGCCGCGATAATGTACGTCAATTCCTAGTAGCAAGTGCCTTAATTTGGCTAGACAAATTCCATGTTGATGGCTTACGTGTAGATGCAGTAGCGTCAATGCTTTACTGGGACTACTCTCGAGAAGAAGGCGAGTGGGTACCAAACGTTGATGGCGGAAATCATAACTACGAAGCCATTAGTTTACTTAAATGGTTTAACGAAGAGGTCTACCGTCAATATCCACATGCGATGACTATTGCTGAAGAATCTACGGCATTTGCCGGTGTTTCTCGCCCAACATTTACTGGTGGTTTAGGCTTTGGTTTCAAGTGGAACATGGGATGGATGCATGACTCATTAGACTACATGCAAAAAGACCCAGCGTTTAGAAAGTACCACCACAACGAAATTACCTTTGCCATGGTTTATAACTATGACGAAAATTTTGTTTTACCGATCTCGCATGATGAAGTAGTGCACGGTAAAGGCTCGTTACTAGGCAAAATGCCAGGCGACGAGTGGCAGCAAGCTGCTAACCTGCGAGCGTATACCGCGTTTATGTATGCGCACCCAGGTAAAAAGCTAAACTTTATGGGGAATGAAATAGCTCAAGCAAGTGAGTGGAATCATGACTCAAGCCTTGAGTGGAACGTGCTGGAGTATCCAAAACACAAAGGGCAGCAAGAGTTAGTTAAGCAACTAAACAAAGTTTACCGCGAACACCCAGCAATGTTTGAAGGTGATTATGATACTCAAGGTTTTGAGTGGATTGATCACGATGATTGGGAAAAAAGCGTGTTGGTATTCCAACGTAACGCCTTAAATAGCCAACAAAAAGTGATTGTAGTGAGCAACTTCACTCCAGTTCCTCGCGATAACTATCGTTTAGCAGTGCCAGAGCAGGGGCGTTACCGTATCATTTTGAACTCAGATTCAGAAATGTACTGGGGCGGTAACTACGATGCTGGTATTGAATTTCAATCTGAGGCTGTTGCTAGCCACGGGCGCGAAAATTCTGTGATTTTAAACTTGCCACCGCTATCAACATTGTATTTAATCAAAGTAGATTAAATACATTGTTTATAACCCCTCGCTGGAGCGAGGGGTTAATAAGGTTTGCATGTCTACAAGAAGTCAATTAAAGCCTTTGCCTTTTAGCCTGAGCCAGTTTCAGGTTTCCCCTGGAAGGGACTATCCTCTCGGCGCTACTCTCGACGAAAACGGATGTAATTTTGCCATTCATGCTGGTGATGCTAAGCATATTGAATTGTGCTTATTCGACGAGCATGAAAATGAGGTCGCGCGGTTAGTGTTACCTGGTAAGCAAGGCGGTATTCGTTTTGGCTACGTAAAGGGTATTAAGGTCAATCAATATTATGGCTATCGTGTTTTTGGTGCTTATCAACCGGAACATGGTAGTTGGTTTGACCCAAGAAAACTCATTTTAGATCCCTACGCAAAGGCTATTTCTCGCCCATTAATATGGGATAGCAAAGCCTACCAAGAAGATAACGCAGACTTAATACCAAAGTGTATTGTGTGTGATGACTATTTTGATTGGCAGGGTGTGGCTAAACCAAATGTTGAACGCCAAGATATGGTGCTTTACGAAACTCACGTTCGAGGGTTTAGTAAACTCAATACGCAAGTAGCCGAGCAACACCGCGGTAGCTATTTAGGTATATCAGATTCTGCCAGCATTAAGCACTTAAAAGCTTTAGGCATTACCTCTGTACAACTCTTGCCTACGGCAGCGTTTATGTCTGAGCCTCGTTTAAAAGGCCTGGGTTTAAGTAATTATTGGGGATATAACTCAATATTATTTATGGCGCCTGAACCTCGCTACGCAAAATC
Organism: Agarivorans sp. Alg241-V36; assembly: GCF_900537085.1. Lineage (NCBI taxonomy): Bacteria > Pseudomonadati > Pseudomonadota > Gammaproteobacteria > Alteromonadales > Alteromonadaceae > Agarivorans > Agarivorans sp. Alg241-V36. The sequence continues at coordinate 79,067 of NZ_UNRE01000011.1, forward strand.
TAACGCCTTAAAAGAATTCAAAACCATGGTGCGAGAACTACATCGCAATGGGATTGAAGTGATCTTAGATGTTGTGTTTAACCATACTGCAGAGTCGGGCGATGATGGACCAACCCTGTGTTATAGGGGGCTAGACAATAAACATTACTATCTGTTTGAACAAATTGGTGACAGCCCAGATTATAGCCAATACGCCAACAATACTGGCTGCGGTAACAGTGTTAGTTTAGACCATCCGGTTAGCCTGAGATTAGTGCTCGATAGCCTGCGCTATTGGGTTGACGAAATGCAAGTAGATGGCTTTAGGTTTGATCTAGCCGTAAGCCTAGGTAGAGAGAATAATCATTACACGAGCCAGGCGGCATTTTTCAAAGCAGTAGCTCAAGACCCTATTTTGTCACGCGCCAAGATGATTGCAGAACCATGGGACATTGGACCTAACGGTTACCAACTGGGTCACTTTCCGGAACGTTGGATGGAATGTAATGACCGGTTTAGAGACACCAGCCGCGGCTTCTGGAAAGGAGAGCATGGCTTGCTAGGTGAAATGGCTACCCGAATTATGGGGTCACGAGACCTATTTTTATCCAGTCGCCGCAGTATTCATACCAGTGTTAACTATATTTGTTACCACGATGGCTTCACTTTAGAAGACTTAGTTAGTTATGAGCAGCGTCATAACCATGCCAATGGCGAAGAAAACCGTGATGGCCATGGTCATAATATTTCTGCTAACTACGGTGAAGAAGGTCGGACAAAAGACAAAAAGATACTAGCGCTACGCCGTAAACAAAAACGAAATCTGCTCGCAACATTGATGCTTTCTCAAGGAGTACCGCACTTTTTAGGTGGTGATGAGTTAAGTCGAACTCAGTTGGGCAACAACAATGCGTATTGTCAGAACAATGAATTAAGCTGGTTTGATTGGGAGCTAGACCGCGATCAACAGCAGTTTCTAAATTTTTGTCAGCAGTTGATGGGACTACGTAAACGCTCGCGTGTTTTCCACTATTTGCAGTTAGAGAATGACAGCTATGAGAAATGTCATTCACAATTACATGGGGTTCGCTGGTATCGTCATGATGGCGAAAACATGCACCAGGAAGATTGGCACCAATCACACGGCTGGGCTGTAGCTGTTGAAGTACGCAACCTTAGGGAGTCAAAAGAGCGCTGGTTGTGGATTATTAATGCCAGCTCCCACGATATTGACTTTGTTGTACCAGCGGTTGAAGGTAGAGCGATTTGGTGTCAACAGATGGATACCGCACATGAGCAAGCCATATTTGAAAAGAAACTTCGTGGCGTAAGTAGTGTCAAAATTAAAGCAAAATCAATGTTGTTGTTGGAACAAGTAAAATCGTGAGTAAAATTGTAAAAGACGAACAAGAGTGGCATGCCTTACTCGGTGAAATGGCCTTTCAAGTGACCCGAAAAGGGGCAACTGAACGGCCATTTTCTGGGACTTTGTTACACAATAAGCAACAAGGTGTATATCATTGCGTTTGCTGTAATCAGGCTCTGTTTAGTTCTGAATCAAAATTTGATTCAGGTTGTGGCTGGCCGAGCTTTGATAAAATAGCAGAGAGCAGGGTGGTTACTTTTGTGAGAGATCAAAGCCATAATATGGAGCGCATTGAGGTGCGCTGTAGCCAATGTGATGCCCATTTAGGCCATGTGTTTAATGATGGCCCTACAGAAACTGGCGAACGCTACTGTATTAATTCAGTAGCGCTGGATTTTACAGCAGAATAAATTCTCTCTATAAGCGGTATTGTCTTTTATCGATTTGCTTAAAGATAATACCGGCTTCTTCTTTCAATACCTTTTGCTGCTGTTCTGATAACTTCAATTTGTGAATCAATCCTGAATAGTCTTGCTTACTATGGTCTTTAAACAAGGCTGCTACCTGAGCCCACAAATAAGCGTGACGGTAATCTTTGAGCGTCATGTATTGAGAGGTAATTGCCTCGGCATATTTAGCGGGTATGGTTTCTTCTTCTGCATATAGCTTAAAGGTATTTTGCAGTATGTTGATGGTCTTCTTTGCATCTTTGCCACTGTAGTATATGGCCAAAGTCCATTGTAAGTCAGGGTGTTGGAGCTGGCCTGAACCCTCAAGAGCAAGAAAGCGTTCTTTAGCACCTTCGTCTCGGAATTGTGTCCAATGATACATAGACAAGAAAGGGTAGCTTGATTCTTTCGTTTCCGCTTCTAAGCGCTCAAGTTCTTCAAGTGACGTTAATAAACCAATGACTCGTTGGGTTTTACGAGATTTGTCGTATTTTGGTTCAATACTGGCAGCTAGTTCTATACAAAAATTGTAGTCACGATAGTTTTTAATCAGTTGGTATTGATTGATTTCATTCGCTTCATTCATTTCGTTAAAACGACTAATGATCACGCCATTTCGCTCTTTTTTACACCAGCCATCGCGATTTAAATCTTCACATAATTCTGGGTTACTTTTACAAATGCTTTTAACCGAGCGACTACCAAAGCCGAATAAATCAAATCCTGTATCGCAACCACTTAGTACTAAAGGTAATACTAAAAACAAGCTATAGCCGAATGGCTTTACTAAAGACAAATCATTTCCCTGAATTCAATTTAAACAATGCTTTAAACGGCCTAGACTACCACAATTATTTTCCATATAGCTTCTCCTAATTTGTCCTAACAATCTAAGTGCTCAGAATATAGCTTGGCAGTGCAGCGTCGGTTTGTTAGTGTTTCCATAACATTATAGGAGTGATAAATGGATGTAGATAAATTGTTGGCGGCAATTAGCCCAGAGATATACCAAAACATGCTAACTGCTGTTGAAACGGGTCGCTGGCCGGATGGAAAGCAACTCAGTGATGAACAGCGAGATCATACCCAGCAAATGGTTATTTTGTATCAATCTAAACACAACCATCAGCCCCAACATTTTACCGTGGGAACCGATGGTGAGTTAGTGATGAAATCCAAACAAGAGTTAAAACGTCAGTACAAAGAAGATCAAACTATTATTAGTGTTCCGCAAAACGATAGTTAGATAGTAATCTCGCCCCTAATATCTTGACTCAGCAAGTCCCGAATTCTCTGGCTAGGTAGATTTTTACTTAGTAAGTAATGCAATTTAGCCAGTGCCGCTTCGGTTGTCATATCGCCACCACTTACCACACCAGCTTTTGCTAATGCATTGCCTGTTGCATAGCCGCCCATGTTCACTTTACCGGTCAAGCATTGGCTTAGGTTAATAACGATAATGCCTCTATCACTAGCGTTTTGTAACTGCTCTAACATTGATTGGTGTTGAGGAGCATTGCCCACGCCGTAACTTAATAGTATTAGCGCTTTAACCGGTTGGAGTAGCAAATTTCCAATGACTTCAGCTGAAATACCTGGGTAGAGGCTAACCACTCCTATAGGTTGAGGCACAATCGGACTGATTTGCAGTGCACTAATACCGGTTGGTCTAACTTGCCCGGTGACAACTTCAATATCGATCCCTGCCTTTAGTAAAGGCGGGAAGTTAGGTGACATAAAAGCATCGAAGCCATCTGCATGGGCTTTGGTGCTGCGGTTACCACGCAACAGCTTGTTGTTAAAGAATAAGCATACTTCATGAACCGGGTAGTAGGCGGCAAGGTATAAAGCATTAAGTAGGTTAGTTTGTCCATCTGACCGCAACTCACTAAGTGGAATTTGCGAACCTGTAACAATCACTGGTTTACTTAAGTTTTCTAGCATGAAGGACAGAGCTGACGCAGTGTAAGCCATAGTGTCGGTGCCGTGCAGTACTACAAAGCCATCGTATTTTTCGTAGTTAGCTTGAATGTCCTCAGCAATCAGTTGCCAATGCTGTGGATTCATATCGGCGGAGTCTATAAGAGGAGAAAACTCATGTACCGTGAATTCAGGCATTTCATCGCGCTTGAACTCAGGCATTGCTTCGAGACAATCGCTCATGAAACCGGCAACGGGAACGTAGCCTCTTTCGCTACGTTGCATACCTATGGTGCCGCCAGTATAGGCGATATATATTGATTTTCGATTCATCAGACTATAATTCAAAGAGTTTTTGAAATTATAGTCTGATGTTTCCCTAAAGTAATTAGCCGTTTATCTTTATTTGGCTTTGCTTAGTATTGTTCGCACACCGCACAAAAACTGTATTGGCCGAGTGGGTCGCTAAACTTTTCGATTTCTGGTGCTTGTTCCGCGAACTGGCTGATTAGCTGCCAATTTGGGATATTCTTCGCAAGCGCTGCATTTAGCTGGCTATCAAAAAACTGAGCGATTAGGCGCTCCCTTGGATTAAGTGGTGGGCTTAAGGTTGTAACCTGGTAGCTCTCAAGCTGGTTTAGTTCAGCGGCATATTCAATGGCATCATTCAAATCACCCAGTTGGTCAACCAAGCCATTGTTTAAGGCATCTTGTCCAGTCCAGATTCGACCTTCCGCGATGTTTTCCATATCCGCCATTTCTATGCCTCGGCCTGTGGAAACCAAAGATAAGAAGTCGTGGTAGCCGTGCTCTACATTCAGTTGAATGATTTCTGCAAGTTCCTCTGGCAAAGCTTGAAATGGGCTGATTTCGGCAAGAGGGCTAGTCGCATAGCCGTCGCTGTTGATTCCCAGCTTTGCTAAGGCATTTTCTAGGGTGGCAAACATGCCAAAAATACCAATTGAACCGGTAATCGTTGTAGGGCTAGCAAAAATCTGATCAGCCGTTGAGGATATCCAGTAACCGCCACTAGCGGCAACGCTGCCCATAGACACAACTACAGGAATACCTTTTTCTTGAAGTTGCTGTAATTTGTCACGGATAAGCTCAGAAGCAAATGCGCTACCGCCAGGGCTATCTACACGCATAACTAGTGCTTTTATTTGCTCATCGTCTAATGCTTGATTGAGTTGAGCCAACACAGTGTCGGCAGCAATTACTTTTTCTTGTCCTCTGCCGCCTACAATGGCGCCTTGTGCCACAATCAATGCAATTTTGTTTTCACTTGTCGCTTCTTCAGGCAAGCTGTGAAGGTATTCGGCATAGTGTCGCGCTTGGTAACTATCTCCGTCATTATTCTCACCAAAAGTATCAATTAGTATTTGCTTCGCTTCAGCGCGAGTCGCTAGCTGATCAACCAAGCCAAATTTCTCTGCGTAACGTGCGCCATCACCATCAACGGATTTTAATCGCTCCAACAAAGCACTAGGCTCTGGCATTAAGTGTTGAGCCACTAATTGACGGTTATTCGCCACTGTATCTAGATAAGCAGACCACAGTTGGTCCATCCAGCGAGCTAAATCTTGTTTGGCCTCTTCTGACATATCGTTACGTAGATAAGGTTCTACAAAAGACTTATGAGTACCTACGCGGAATACATGAGTAGTAATATCAAGCTTGTCGATGGCATCCTTAAAGAACAAGCGGCGCGAATTCATACCACGCATGAGTACTGCCCCTTTAGGGTTTAGTAGTAGCTGGTCGGCATAACTCGCTAAGTAGTATTGGTGTTGATCATAGTAATCGGAATAAGCAATAACCGGTTTATCGCTGTCTTTAAACCTTTCTAAGGCTTTACCAATAATAGCTAGCTTGGTTTGGCTAGTATTTGGCATTGCGCCAAGCTCTAATACTAGACCGGTAATGTTGCTATCTATTCTTGCTTCATCAATGGCCTTAACTACATTGTGCAAGTCTATTTCTTTTTCCGTGGTGTTTCCGAGCAGTTCGTTACTTAATTCTGCCATTGGGTTTACCCGCTGGCGCTGCTCAACAATTTGGCCATCAAGTACCAGTCTAAGCGCTGCAGCACTTGGTGGTGCCTCAGGTTCTTGACTCACACTGCTTAACGCAATGATGACCATCACAACCATAAACAATAGAAACAAATTAACTAATAGAGAGCGTATGAAATTTAACGTACGCCAGAAAAAGCGAAATATGTTCTTAATTAATTTAAACACTGTGGGTCACTTAATAATGTCAACAATAACTAAACGTTACCATAGTCATATAAAACAGGCACCTGCAAATATTTAAACAAATGTTTGAAACAAAGGTTTGGTTTGTATACTCTATTAACAGTTTCATAACATCAACCATGGATTGAGGTTACACAGATGACCAAGTACCCACATTTATTAGCGCCATTAGATCTCGGTTTTACTCAATTACAAAGCCGGGTATTAATGGGGTCAATGCATACTGGTTTAGAAGAAGAGAAGGGTGGTTTTGAAAAGCTGGCTGCATTTTATGCCTTAAGAGCAAAAGGTGGGGTTGGCTTAATAGTTACTGGCGGCATTGCGCCAAACTTTAGAGGCCGTTTAGCACCAAACGGTTGCCAATTAAGTTTTCCTTGGCAAGTCAAAAAACATCGAACCATTACCGATGCGGTGCATAAAGAGGGTGGGAAAATTGCTCTACAAATATTGCATGCGGGACGCTACGGTTACCATCCGTTTAATGTAAGCGCCAGTAAAATAAAAGCGCCCATTTCGCCATTTAAGCCCAAGGCGATGAGCGAGAGGCAAATCAAAAACACCATCAAGGATTTTGCTAACAGTGCAAAGTTGGCGAAACGCGCCGGTTATGACGGCGTAGAGATTATGGGCTCTGAAGGCTATTTAATTAACCAATTTATTTGTGCAAGAACCAACCAAAGAACAGATGCTTGGGGTGGTAGTTATCAAAACCGAATTAAACTGCCGCTCGAAATTGTTAAGAAAACTCGCGCCTTGGTTGGTGAAGATTTCATCATTGTGTTTCGTTTATCAATGCTAGATTTGGTAGAGAAAGGCAGTACGTACGAAGAAGTGGTTACCTTGGCAAAAGCGCTAGAGAAAGCTGGCGTTACAATTCTCAACACCGGTATTGGCTGGCATGAAGCTAGGGTGCCTACCATTGCTACCAGCGTTCCACGGGCTGCATTTGCCTGGGTGACAGAAAAAATCAAACAACACGTTAGCATCCCTATGGTAGCGGTTAACCGAATCAACACACCGGATGTGGCCGAAAACATCTTACGTTCTGGGCAAGCAGATATGGTGTCTATGGCAAGACCCTTATTGGCTGACCCAATGTTTGTAGAAAAGGCTAAAAATAACCAAGCCGCGCTTATCAATACTTGTATTGGATGTAACCAAGCCTGTTTAGATCATGTATTTAAACAGCAGCGAGCTAGTTGTTTAGTTAACCCACAAGCTTGTTACGAAACAGAGCTTACTTTTGATAAAAAAGCCGCAAGCAAGACTATTGCGGTAGTTGGTGCGGGACCAGCAGGATTAGCATTTTCTTGTTATGCAGCAGAGCGAGGACATAAGGTCACTATTTATGATCAAGGCTCACAAATAGGCGGGCAGTTTAACTACGCAAAACAAATACCGGGCAAGGAAGAGTTTTACGAAACGCTACGATACTTCTCTAATCGGATAAAACAGTTAGGCATTAGCGTTAAATTAGAAACCAAAGTAGATGCTCCCACGTTAGCTGCTTTAGATGTGGATGAAGTTGTGATTGCTACGGGGATTTCTCCGCGAACTCCACCTATCGAAGGAATTGAGCATAGCAAAGTTTATAACTACTTAGATGTATTAAGAGATCATAAAGAAGTTGGGGGTAAAGTCGCTATTATTGGCGCTGGCGGAATTGGTTTTGACGTGGCTGAGTATTTGGTAGAGCAGAAGCCTTCGTTATCAACCAACGTAGGCCGATGGCTGGACAATTGGGGCATTGATAGCAGCATGGCAGAAGCTGGCGGACTAAAAGAGCACAATAATCATCCAGCGATGCGCAAAGTTTATTTGTGCCAACGTAAGGCTAGTAAAGTGGGTAAAAATCTAGGTAAAACTACCGGTTGGATCCATCGAGAAACCTTGAAGAAAAACCAAGTTGAAATGCTTGCTGGTGTTGAGTACAAAAAGGTTGATGATCAAGGCTTACATATTTCGGTAAACGGCAAGGATTCAGTTCTTGAGGTAGACCACGTAGTGGTGTGTGCTGGTCAAGAGCCGCTAAGAGTATTGCATGATGATCTAACAGCCCTTGGGGTAAACTCTCACCTTATAGGCGGCGCAGATGTTGCTGCCGAGTTAGACGCTAAACGCGCTATTCGCCAAGGGGCTGAACTAGCCGCGCTTATTTAGTCTAAGCCATTGCTGAACTAAAGCAGCTGTTTGTTTTGGGTTTTGTTTAACCCAGTCTTGCAGTTGTTTTAGTTGTTTCTGACGTATTTTGCTTAAATGTTGATGCCGCTCTAAAACCATTTCAAAAGCACCTAAACCTACGATTACACTGCTTTACTTTTAACACAAATGGCGCACAATGGCGCTATATTTACGTGGTTAAGGAAAACAATGAAAGCCTTAGATTTATTACTAAATCGTCACTCGTGCGCACGTTTAGCCGCACCCGCACCTGAAGGTGCTGAGTTAGAAACCATATGGAATGCCGGACTTAGAGCACCCGACCATGGAGGTCTAAGCCCTTGGCGATTTATTCATGTTAGTGGTGAAGGCTTATCAAAACTAGCCGGAATTTTTGAACAAGCGGCCTTAGCAGAAGAAGGTGATGCTGAAAAAGCTAAAACCATGCCGTTTCGCGCGCCCTTAATCACCATAGTTGTAGCTTCACCTAAAACTCACTCTAAAGTACCCGAAATTGAACAGGTGTTATCAGCTGGTTGCGCGGTTCATGCGATGCAAATGGCGGCTTACGCCCAAGGATATAACGGTATTTGGCGTACTGGCCCTATGGCTTACAGCTCGATTGTAAATCATGAATTAGGCTTAGCTGAACATGAGTCAATTGTTGGTTATTTGTATCTGGGTAGCCCGCAAACCAAAGTATCAAAAACTCGCGAACTTCCATTTAAAGATTATGTAAGTTGGTTGTGAGGCATTATGACGGCAGCGCGTTTATATTACGTTCATGATCCAATGTGTGCATGGTGTTGGGGTTACAAACCTACCTTAGAGACACTAGAACGTTTGCTGCCTAGCCATATATCGCTAGTTTATCTTTTGGGTGGCCTAGCCGCTGATTCTGATATTGAAATGCCTGAAGAAATGCAGGCATTTATTCAACATAATTGGCAGAAGATAGCCTCAATGTTAGGTACACAGTTCAATTTTGATTTTTGGCAAATTAACCAGCCGAGGCGCTCTACTTATCCAGCTAATCGAGCAGTTCTTGCAGCGAAACAGCAGCGTGCTGAGAAAGCGATGATAGTTGCTATTCAACAGGCCTATTATTTGGAGGCGAAAAATCCTTCAAATTTGTCTGTGTTGTCCGGCTTGGCTGAGGACTTAGATTTAGATCTAGAAAAATTTAAGGCAGACATTGGCAGTGCGAAACTCAATGCTGATTTATTAAATGAAATTCAGTTTTCTCGAAGTATGCCCATCCAAGGTTTCCCATCTTTAGTCTTAAAGAAGGATGGTCACTATCATTCGGTAGCTTTAGATTATAAAAATGCCCAAGTTAGCCTTGAGCATATTCATCAGTTACTGGCTTAGATACCTAGCTCGTCAAGTAAATCTTGATCAATGGTTTGCGCAACGTCTTTAGGCTCTTGCTCTGCTTTCTTCTGTGAAGCGGCTTGCTCAATAAGATCATCTGGATCAACATCGTCTTCTGTTTCAAACTCATGAAGTTTAATAAACTCAGTTTTGTCCATGGCTAGCTCAAGGTAGAAGATGTTGTTCTTGGCTGTGGTGAAGGTAACTCGTCTCGCTTGAGGGCGGTCCAAGTTAGTATCAATTGAGATTAATACTTGTTTGTTTAAGGCTAACATTTTGGGTTGATTTTGAGTGAGCGAGGTTTGTAACTCTTTACCTACCACACCAGTAAAGTAACCCACCATCTGATTCATTAATTCACCCATAACATTACCCACTTCGTCGGCGGTATGTTGCTGAGCGAGTTCTGACTCTGGAATGCCCATGTGTAGCATGTAATTGCGGTATATTTCCATTGCCGCATCTGCTGTAAAGTTAATCACCACTAAACCCGAGAAGCCACCATCAAACAGTACAAAACAGCCAATGTCGGGCTTTAAGCAGGTTTTGTTTATCTTTTGCACCATGGCGGAGTATTTAATATCACTGGCGGTTGCTTTACTTAATACGTTTGTTACTGAATTACACAAAGTAAGCAATACGTCTTCGGTGGTAACAACTTTTAATTTTTTCATGTAAATCCTTTTTAACTTCTTTGCGGCAATGCCGTAGTCATGGGTTTAAGTATGGATGAGGAATACAGTGCTGTATAGCTTTGATTGCTATGGTATATGCGACAAAGAGTTTGATTGTGAGGGTGATCTAGAAATAAAAAAGCCTCAACAAAATTGAGGCTTCTTTCAACTATTCAATAAAACACTAACTATTAGTATTCAGCGTTTTTAGGTGCGCGAGGGAACGGTATTACGTCGCGAATGTTCGTCATGCCGGTCACGTAAGAGACTAAACGCTCAAACCCTAAACCAAAGCCAGAGTGGGGCACTGTGCCGTAGCGGCGTAGGTCGCGATACCAAGAGTAATCATCTTTATCTAGGTCTAGCTCTAACAACCGAGCATCAAGCACGTCTAAACGCTCTTCACGCTGGCTACCGCCAATAATTTCACCAATACCTGGTGCAAGCACATCCATCGCTGCAACGGTTTTTCCGTCTTCATTTTGGCGCATGTAAAACGCTTTAATATCTTTAGGGTAGTTTTTAACAACTACTGGCGCTTTAAAGTGCTCTTCAGCTAAGTAACGCTCGTGCTCTGAAGACATATCAATGCCCCATTCAACGTCGTACTCAAACTGTTTGCCGCTATCTTTTAAAATTTGAATGGCATCGGTGTAATCAACCTGAGCGAAATCTGCGCTAACAAAGCTTTCTAAACGACTAATCGCTTCCTTGTTAATGCGTTGAGCGAAGAAATTCATGTCATCCATGCGCTCATCAAGAACCGCTTTGAATACATACTTAAGCATGTCTTCAGCTAATTTTGCTACGTCTTCTAAATCAGCAAAGGCAACTTCTGGTTCTACCATCCAAAACTCGGCTAAGTGGCGACTCGTATTAGAGTTTTCAGCACGGAAGGTTGGGCCAAAAGTATAGACTTTAGACAATGCACAGGCGTAGGTTTCAGCATTTAGCTGGCCAGAAACGGTCAAGAATGTTTCTTTACCGAAGAAATCTTGCTGGTAATCTATTTCACCTTTGTCACCAAGCGGCAAGTTATTCATGTCTAAGGTTGATACACGGAACATTTCGCCAGCGCCTTCGGTGTCGCTGCCCGTGATAATTGGCGTGCTTACCCAAACATAACCTTGTTCATGGTAAAAACGGTGAATTGCTTGAGATAAACAGTTGCGCACACGAGTAACCGCGCCAATTACATTGGTACGAGGACGTAGGTGGGCGTGTTCACGTAAATACTCAATGCTGTGGCGTTTTGCCGACATTGGGTAGCTGTCTGGGTTTTCGACCCAACCAACAACTTCAACCTGGGTTGCTTGAATTTCAAATGATTGGCCTTTACCTGGTGATTCTACAACTTCACCAGTGACTACAACCGAACAACCGGCAGTTAGCTTAACGATATCATTCTCATAATTGGCTAGGGTATTAGGTGCCACGGCTTGAACGGCGTCGAAACATGAACCGTCATGAATGGCTAAGAAAGAAAGACCTGCTTTTGAATCGCGACGAGTGCGGATCCAACCCTTAATAGTTACTTGTTGACCAACGCTGAACTTACCGTTCATTACGTCTGTCACTGAGGAATGCGTCATAGCAAAAAACTGCTCCGATTTGATAGTGCTAATATTGTAAGGTGACCAATGTTACTTCTTAGGGCTAAAGACTCAAGTAAAAATTGATAAAACTCGGGAAATCGATAACTTATGTTAAGGAAATACGCGAGTTGGAATAAAGGTGAGTGAGTAAATGCGGCAAAACAGAAAAGAACGTAGAAAAGGGCCAGACGGTTTACAACGCTTGTTTGTGATTATTTCCCTGTTAGCGTGGACCATGTTTATTTGTTCTTTGGTGGTTTATCACTACGCAAGGCCGGAAATTGCTTATAGTGCTTTTCAAACAAGCGATGGCCAAGGTTATCGAGATCACTGGATTGAAGACTTAAGACAAGTATTTGTATTACTGCTCTGGGCTTGTTGCGGCATTACTTTAGCGGGGATTTTTGTTAATTGGAGCCGTTCTCGCCGCAAAACAGACTATTTCAAGATGAACATGGGTCTGTTAGCAGCGATTGTGATAGCGATTTTGTTATTCTATTACCTTAAATTATTTAGTGCTTAGACAGAACGGTATGAATGGCGCTAGTTAGCTTTTGTAATTGTTTATCGGAGATGGTGTAGGGCGGCATGATGTATACCAATTTACCAAAGGGTCTTATCCATACTCCTAACTCAACAAACTTTGCTTGAATATCGGCTAAATTTACTGCTTTTTTAGTTTCAACAACGCCTATTGCACCTAACACTCTAACGTCGGCGACGGCATCTAACGCCAAGCATGCCTCAAGCTGGGCCTTGAGTGACTGTTCTATGCTCAGTACCTTAGTTTGCCAATCTGAAGCAATCAGCAAATCTATACTGGCGTTAGCTACTGAGCAGGCCAATGGATTGCCCATAAAAGTAGGTCCATGCATAAATACGCCAGCCTCTCCGCTACAAATGGTATCTGCTATCGACTTGCTGGTTAAGGTAGCTGCTAGGCTCATATAGCCACCAGTTAGGCCTTTACCTAAGCACAAGATGTCAGGTTCTATTTGAGCATGCTCACAGGCAAACAACTTCCCGGTGCGGCCGAATCCAGTGGCAATCTCATCAGCAATTAATAGAAGCTGATATTTGTCACACAGCTGTCGAAGCTGCTTCAAATACTCTGGGTGATAGATACGCATTCCACCCGCGCCTTGAACGACGGGCTCAATAATAACAGCGGCAATTGATTGGTGGTGCTTTTCCAGCAATTGTTGCATTGGTTTGATATCTTGCGGATCCCAGCTTTGCTCAAATCGAGTTTGCGGTGCATCGCAAAATAGATGCTCTGGTAAGAACCCTTGGTAGAGCTGATGCATTCCTCCATTAGGATCACACACTGACATAGCACCAAAGGTATCACCATGGTAACCATTTCTCACCGTGGCAAACTTGGCGCGTTTTTCACCTTTGGCATGCCAGTACTGCAGGGCCATTTTGAGTGCCACTTCTACCGCTACCGAGCCGGAGTCACTAATAAATACTTGCTGCAAATTGTGGGGTGTTAAATCAACTAACTTCTTTGCGAGCTCTACTGCAGGTTGATGAGTCAACCCTCCAAACATCACATGTGACATATTGGATAGTTGTTGGTGGGCCGCATCATCAAGCTCTTTAACACCATAGCCGTGAATACACGCCCACCAAGAGGCCATGCCGTCTACCAAACGTTCACCATTTTCTAGGACGATTTCGCAGCCTTCTGCAGCAGCAACTGGATAGCAGGGCAAGGGATTAACAGACGAGGTATAGGGATGCCATAGGTGTTGCTGGTCGTAATCTAAATCTATGCTCATTTATTAACCGTTAGTAAAGTGTTGGGTTTTTTGAAGTTGACAGCGGCTTAACTGTCGCTAGACTAGCGGATTATTATTTCTAAAGAAAGCTTCACAAATGACTCAAGCACTCCGCCACGATTGGACCGTACAGGAAGTAAACGATTTGTTTGCTTTACCGTTTAACGATTTGTTGTTTCAGGCTCAATGCGCTCATCGCGCTAATTTTGACCCGAATCAAGTACAGGTTTCCACCTTGTTGTCGATTAAAACTGGTGCCTGTCCAGAGGATTGTAAGTATTGCCCGCAAAGTGCTCACCATAAAACCGACCTTAAAACAGAGCGTTTGTTAGAAGTTGAACACGTGCTAACTGAAGCTAAAAAAGCTAAGGCTAATGGCTCAACCCGTTTTTGTATGGGAGCGGCTTGGAAAAACCCTAAACAACGCGATATGCCGTACTTGGTTAAGATGGTCGAAGGCGTTAAAGAAATGGGTATGGAAACCTGTATGACTTTGGGCATGCTTGAGAAGCAGCAAGCCGAAGAACTGGCAGTTGCCGGTTTAGATTATTACAACCATAACCTTGATACCTCGCGCGAGTATTACCAAGAAATTATTACTACACGTACTTACGACCAACGCTTAGACACCTTAGATAACGTGCGCTCAGCAGGTATGAAGGTGTGCTCTGGCGGTATTATGGGCATGGGTGAAACCGCAACAGATAGAAGTGGCTTGTTGGTTCAACTGGCTAATCTTCCACGTCACCCTGAAAGTGTGCCGATTAACATGCTAGTTAAAGTGAAGGGCACTTTACTAGAAGGTGTTGATGATATGGATCAGTTTGAGTTCATTCGATGTATTGCGGTAGCTCGAATCATGATGCCGCGCTCTCACGTGCGTCTATCTGCTGGTCGTGAAGAAATGAATGAACAAGTTCAAGCGCTTTGTTTTATGGCGGGTGCAAACTCTATATTTTATGGATGTAAGCTCTTAACAACGCCTAACCCTGATGAAAACCAAGACATGCAGTTGTTTAAAAAGCTCGGGATCCGCCCAGAGCCAGCAGCGCTTAAAAATGGCACTGAAGAACAAGAAGAAGACCTCTACAAAACCTTAGTTAAACAACAGCAGAAGAATAGCCCATCTCAGTTTTATGACGCTTCATAAATGGCCTTTGAATTTGTTAAAGAACAAGTAGAGCAACGCAAGCAACAGCAGTTGTTTCGTCAGAGGCGTTGCCAATCGAGCGCTCAAGGTCGTTTGATTGACATTGAAGAGCAACGCTTTGTTAATTTTTCAAGTAACGATTACCTTGGTTTATCTCACCATGCCAAAGTAATTGAAGCCTGGAAAAAAGGTGCTGAGCGTTACGGTGTGGGAAGTGGTGGTTCGCCACTGGTTACTGGATTTCAACAAGCCCATTATGAGCTTGAAGAAACGCTATGTGATTGGCAGGGGCGAGAAGGGGCTTTGTTGTTTAATAGCGGTTTCTCCGCTAACCAAAGCGTGGTCAAGGCTTTGCTCTCCAAAAATGATGTATTAATCCAAGATAAACTTAATCATGCATCTTTAATGGAAGCAGGCGTGTTGTGTGATGCCAGCTTCATGCGTTTTAAGCATAACTCTGTGCCGCAACTGGCTAAAAAGTTAGCTAGCCAAAATAGAGCTAACTGCTTGGTGATCACCGAAGGTGTATTTAGCATGGACGGTGATCAAGCGCCATTAAAGGCTATCAGCGATCTATGTAAACAACACAAGTCGTGGTTAATGGTAGATGACGCCCACGGAGTGGGGTGTTTAGGAGAACAAGGCGCTGGTTCGTTAAATCACCAAGGCCTTAGTCCCGATGATGTGCAGATCCAGATGATAACCTTTGGCAAAGCTTTGGGGGTTTCCGGTGCAGCCATTCTGTGTGACCAAGAGCTTAAAGACTACCTTATTAACTTTGATAAAAGCTATGTTTACTCCACTGCAATGCCGGCTGCACAAGCTTGCGCTATCACAGAATCTATTAAGGTGCTGCAAAGAGAGCCTGAACTACAACAAAAGCTAGTAAGTAATATAACGTTGTTTAAAGGCTTAGCTAAGGAAAACGGTATAGCGCTCACTGATTCTAATACAGCTATACAACCGATAATTGTTGGTCAGGCTGAAAAAGCCTTGCTAATGGCTCAATCCCTGCAAAACAAGGGCTTTTGGGTATCGGGTATTCGGCCACCAACGGTACCAGCGAACACTGCTCGGTTGCGGGTTACCTTAAGTAGCCATCATCAAGAACAAGATATTGTTGGTCTTATAAAAGCCATTTCTGAAGTAAACAAAGATAACTATGATCATCGATAAACAGCAGGTTGCTCGTCATTTTTCCAAAGCTGCTGACTCATATAATGACTACGCCGAACTACAACGCAACATCGGCCACCAACTGCTGAGCTACTTGCCAGCTCAAGACTATTCGTTGGCTGTCGATTTGGGCTGTGGAACTGGATACTTTGCTACAGCCCTAAAAGCTCAAGTGGATAAGGTAATTGCTTTAGACCTGTCTTTAGCTATGGCAAACAAAGCTAAGCATTCTGCCAAACCATTTGCTGCAATGGTGAGTGATGCAGAGCAGCTAGCACTAGCAGATAGCAGCGTTGACTTGGTCTATTCAAGCTTGGCTTTACAATGGTGTAACGACCTTACTATAGCCTTGAGGGAAATTAAACGCGTGCTTAAGCCTAATGGCATTTTGTTATTTTCTACCCTTAATCAAGGCACTTTATTTGAGCTAGAAGATGCCTGGGCAGATGTAGACAAGCATCGTCATGTAAATCGATTTCTTACCAATGCAGAGATTGAAGAAGCTGCCAATAATGCGGGTTTTGCCGATACCGAGTTTTATCAGGAAAAACGAACACTTTGGTATGAGCATGCCTTTCTGTTGTTAGCTGACTTAAAAGGAATTGGCGCTAATTATGTAGTTGGCGGTGAACCTAAGGCCACAAATCGCAGTCAACTTAAAACCATGGCTAAAAACTACAAGGCTAAATACAGTTCGGCAGATAAAAACAACTGCATTAGTGCAACATATAAGGTGAGCTACGGAGTATTAATCAATGCTTAAGTCCATTTTTGTCACCGGTACAGATACCGAAGTGGGTAAAACAGTAGTGAGTTGTGGCTTGGTGAAAGCCTTGCAAGGCAAATTTTCTATCGTTAATGGATATAAACCAATAGCAGCAGGAACAGAAATTTTTGCTTTAGGTGAAGGCAATGAAGACGCCTTCGCGCTGATGGGTGTAAATTCCAGTGAACTTAGCTATTCAGACGTTAATCCCGTCATGTTAAAACATGCCATTGCCCCCCACATAGCTGCAAATATAGAAAACACGCCTGTTAATACTGAGCTAATGACCAGTGGCTTACAAAACCTCTCCAGTAAATCTGACTTCGTTGTTGTTGAAGGAGCAGGGGGGTGGCATGTTCCTCTTAATGATAGTGGATTGATGATGTCTAACTGGGTTGCAGAACAACAAATTCCAGTCGTATTAGTTGTTGGCGTTAAGTTGGGATGTCTTAACCATGCCTTGCTTACAGTTGAAGCTATAAAAGCCAGTGGTTGTAAGTTGGTGGCTTGGGTTGCTAATAATTTAAATGAAACTTCAGATATATCAAAACTGAATATCCGCTATTTGCAAGCTGCCATTGAAGCGCCTTGTATTGCTGAACTTCCCTATAACACCAGCCTTGATGCGGATTTGGCGGCTGAATGTTTTGAACTTGATGCGCTAATCAGCAAAATCTAAAACCTTCGCCAGGTTCAAGCCATTGAAATTTGTGAGCTATACCCCATATATTAAGGTAGTTGGGTTATTCCATCATAATTGAGGAAGACGATGAAACGTATATTGTTGTTTTTGGGCACTAACTTAGCGGTAGTTTTGGTGCTTGGCATAGTGATGAACATAGTGTTCTCTGCTCTGGGAATTTCAACCCAAAGCATGGGCGGTTTATTGATATTCTGTGCCATATTCGGCTTCGGTGGCTCTATCATTTCTTTGCTTATTTCCAAATGGATGGCAAAACGATCTACCGGCGCTCAAGTTATTACTACTCCAAGAAACCAAACCGAAGCTTGGCTAGTTGATACTGTTGCTCGACAAGCTAAAGCAGCGGGCATTGGTATGCCCGAGGTTGCCATTTACAATGCCCCAGATATGAATGCTTTTGCTACTGGAGCTAAGCGAGATGACGCCTTAGTCGCGGTAAGTACCGGACTGTTGGATAGCATGAGCCGTGATGAAGTGGAAGCGGTACTCGCCCATGAAGTTAGTCATATTGCCAATGGCGACATGGTTACTCTTACCTTAATTCAGGGTGTAGTGAATACCTTTGTAATGTTCCTTGCTCGCATTATTGCAAACGTTATTAGTTCAGCAATGAGCAACAATAACGAAAACGGTCAAGGTATGGGCACCTTTGCTTATATAGCTACCGTGTTTGTGCTAGAAATGGTATTTGGCATTCTTGCGAGTATTATCGTCATGTGGTTTTCGCGTCAGCGCGAATACCGAGCAGATGAAGGTTCTGCCAAGCTAGTGGGCAAAGACAAGATGATTAATGCTCTGCAACGTTTAAGTGGAAGTAGGGAGCCAGAAATGGAGGGCTCTATGATGGCCTTTGGCATTAACGGTAAGCGCGCCATGAGCGAGCTGTTTTTAAGCCACCCACCTCTTGAAAAGCGCATTGCCGCCTTGCGAGCGCGTTAAGCTCGGCAAATAGACCAAAAACTTTAATAAAAGTGCCGTTTCGTCGGCACTTTTTTGATCTTGCGCTTAATTTTTGAGCGTAAACTTTTAAGTTTGTAATATCCTCTTAATTTTTTAAACTGTTTGCTTTCCTTTTGCGCCCGGCACAAGCAGAATGGTTAGCTAGTTTTAGTTGTATACTCAGGAAGAGTTAAGAACTATCAGGGATATGAAATTTACCTTTTTATCAATCAAACTAAGTAAGATTGGGTTACTGTTTCTTTTAAGTAGTTTCTTACTTGCATGCCAAAGCCAAACTCAAGCTCTTCGTGTAGCTGTGTCTCCTTGGTTGGGCTTTGAACCTATATTCCTGTCTAAGCAGCTTTCCTTCGAAGGCTCGAATACTTACACCGTTAATGAGCTCACTACCCCCAGCCATGTAATGCATGCACTTAAAAGTGGTCAAGTGGATGCTGGTTTCCTTAGTCTTACCGAAACAATCAGTTTATTAGCAGAGCGAGTTGATCTAACGGTTGTCGCAGTAATTGACCGCAGTGTTGGCGGCGATGCTTTGGTTACACGTCAAGACATCAACAGTATTGAACAATTAAAGGGCGAGCGTATTGGCTACGAGAGCCTATCGGTAGCCTCGCTGGTGATGGACGATTGGCTACAAGATACCAAGGTTAATGCAGATGATTTTGTTCTAGTCGAAGCCAAACTGGATGAGCAACTAGCGCTATTTCGTAAAGGCGAAATTAGCGCGGTGATGACCTCGGGTCCAATTCAAAGCCGTTTGGTAGATAACTTATCTGCCAACGTATTGTATAAAAGTGCTGCGCAAGGCCAGCCTTATTACCGAGTGATGGTGGTCAGAACTGAAGTGCTGCAAAAAAAGCGAAATAGCATTTCGCAATTATTGAAAAACTTTTATAAAGCAAACACTTGGTTAGAAGAGCATTCGCGAGAAGGTTACAAATTAATTGCTAAACGAACCCAACTCTACAGTAAAGAGGTTCGTCAAGCGTATGGAAATATTCAAATGCTTAATGCTCAGCAGAGCATTGCACTTTTCTCTGGTAATTTTATTTTAGGACTTGCGCAAGAAAAAGCGCAACGTATGGCTGAGTTGGAATTGATCCACCGGGCTCCTGATTTGTCGCGACGTTTTACCAGCGAGTGGTTATTGGAGTTAAACGGTGTATAGGTTTAAGCGGATTTCATTGAGTGTAGTAATACCTATTTTAGCCTTGGTATTATTAGTTATTGCTCAGAGTTTATTGTTGTTAGGCACGCTGCATGAGCAACGCACTAAGATGGCAGAACATGCTAGCCAACGTTTGTTGCATATTGGCTATCAATTACAACAAAGCCTTTCCGACAGCTTGTCTCGTCATCAATGGGATATAGCGGAACGCCAACTAACCTTAGTGGCTTTAAATCAACAACTAGATTCACTGCAAGTTATCGATCCTCAGGGCTTGGTCCAAATATCTAACAAACGCGCAGAAAAGAGTTTGTTTGCTGCTGATAACGCCAACTACTTCAATACCGAGTTATTTAACCAGGTTAAAACCAAACGCTCTCCAGTATCTCAAGTTTTACCAGAGCATTGGCAAGTGAACCTTTATCTTCCTTTAGATATGGGACCGAGAGAAGACAGCCTGCGCAGAGCTGAGCAAGGTGCAATATTTGTTAGTTATAACCTGCAAAATACTTGGCTAGTTAAGCGCCAAATGATTATTGATGAAGCGATAAAAACCTTCATTTATATGTCGGTGGCTATGTTATTGCTGGTATTAATGCTTAACCGGCTTTTAGTAGCGCCAATCAACAAGCTAGCGGGGCGTACTAAGCAAATTCAAACTCATCGCAACGCCAATATTGTGGCAAAAAGCCAAGGCGAGATTGGAGCCTTAGAGCATGCCATTGGTAAGATGGCCAGTGGCATTCATAGTAGTTTTGCTCAACTGCAGCGTAGTGAGCAGCGTTGGCAGTTTGCCTTAAGTGGCTCTGGAGATGGTATTTGGGATTGGAACCTAATAACCAACTCTGTGTATTACTCGCCGCAATGGAAAGCCATGCTGGGTTATAAAGATAGCGAAATAGGTGAAAAGATTGAAGAGTGGGAGTCTAGGATCCATCCTGAAGACTTAGACAAAACCCTCAATGAATTGCGTAAGCATCTTAAAAAGAAAAATAAAGTGTACGAGTCGATGCACCGTGTTAAGCATAAAGACGGCCACTACCTGTGGGTATTGTCTCGTGGCATGGTAGTGGAGCGCAGCGAGCGTGGTTTGCCTTCTCGAGTGATTAGCACCCAGACAAATATATCGGAAGTTCGTTCTGCTCAAGAGTTAGTGCGTTTTCAGTCTTCTCATGACGACATTACACGTTTGTCTAATCGTAGAAAGCTGCTTGAGAACTTAGATCTAGAAATTGAAAGAGGGCGCAAGTCTAATAAAATTGGCGCGCTTATCTATCTCGATATTGACCACTTTAAAAATGTTAACGATATGCTTGGTCATGCCGCGGGTGACTTACTGCTGCGATTAATTGCTCACCGTCTTAGAGAGGGACGAACTAGTGCCGAAACTGTTGCCCGTCTTGGTGGTGACGAGTTTGCTCTGTTAGTGCCTAATCTATCTAGCGACCGTGAAGAAGCTAAGCAACTTGCCGCTAATATGGCTGAGCATTTAGGCCGTGTTATTCACAAAGAGTTTGTGATCAAGGGTAATCAGATATCTTTGAACCTCACCACCGGTGTTGCGCTGTTTCCTAATCACGATAACAATGCCACTGAGATTTTACGCCAAGCTGATATCGCGCTTTACCACGGTAAAGATAATGAACGCTCAAGTGTTCATGTTTTCTCTGACCAAATGGCCGATGAGATCCAAGAGCGTCACCAACTAACCAAGATGATGAGAGAAGCGCTCGAAAACGAAGATATGGTGGCGTACTTCCAACCTCGTTATAACGATAACTTTGAGATGGTTGGAGCCGAAACCCTATTGCGTTGGTTTGATACTAAACTTGGTTGGATTTCACCTGGTCGCTTTATTCCTTTAGCAGAAGAAACAGGTTTAATCCTTACAATTGGTCAATGGGTAATGCGAAGTGCCTGCGAGACCTTAAAAACTTGGGAAGAGCGCGGCTTACCAGAAAACTTTAAAACTTTGTCGATTAACGTAAGCCCTAACCAGTTCCACCGCGATTCCTTTGTCCAAGAGACCTTGGCTACCATTCAAGAAGCGGGCTGTGACCCTAAACTTATTGAGTTAGAGATTACCGAAGGCGTGTTGGTAGATAACGTTCAAGATACTGTGGAAAAAATCCAAGCCTTAAGGGACATCGGTGTTCGCTTCTCAGTAGATGATTTCGGTACAGGTTATTCATCGCTGGCTTACTTAAACAAGTTACCGATTAACTGTTTGAAGATTGATAAGTCTTTTGTGAGCGAATTACAAAGTGGTGGTAGCGAATGTGCAATTATTACCACCATTATCTCTATGGCAGAGAACTTAGATTTAGAAGTTATTGCTGAAGGTGTAGAGACAGAATACCAATTAGAGTTTTTGAAATACCGTCGTTGTACTGTGTATCAAGGCTTCTATTTTAGTGAAGCGCTAGAGCCTGAAATCTTTGAAGAACGTTTGTTCATTGGTCAGGCTGAGACAGCCTGACCAATGACGTTTACCTAAGCTTTCCTGGTCCAAGTGTGGAACTTTTCTAGGTAAGACAATACTTTTTGGGGAGCGTGATTGCGCTTCCATTCCCCAGCGACATATTTGTTGGCTTCCATCATGGTTGGGTAAGCGTGTATGGTGCCAAGGATTTTGTTTAAACCTAAGCCATGTTTCATTGCTAGGGTAAACTCTGCCAGAAGCTCACCTGCATGTTCTCCAACTATGGTTGCACCAAGTATTTTATCTTTACCGGGAACGGTAAGCACTTTGATAAAGCCTTTGGTTGCACCTTCTGCGATGGCGCGATCTAGCTCTTCTAGTTCAAATTTAGTTACTTCGTAACTGATATCTTGTTGCTTGGCATCCTGCTCATTTAAGCCTACTTTCGCTACTTCTGGATAGGTATAAGTGGCAGCCGGTATTACCGAGTAGTCAGCTTTGAACTTTTTGAAACGGCCAAACAAGGCATTTACTGCTGCGTACCATGCTTGGTGTGCGGCAAAGTGAGTGAATTGATAAGGACCTGCTACGTCGCCTACGGCATAAATATTGGGGAAGTTAGTTTGCAGGTGTTCGTTTACCGCGATGGTGCCACGCTCAGAGTTCTCAATGCCCAGCTCTTCAAGGCCAAAACCTTTGGTATTGGCAACGCGCCCTAGTGCCAGAATAACTTTATCAAATACAAGTTCTTTTTCCTGATCGCCTTTGATAAGTTTGACTCTTTGCAGGCCGTTTTCTTTATGGAAGCTAATTGCTTTCCAGCCCAATAATAAATTGATGCCTTCATGGGTAAACTGTTCTTCTAGAAGTTTACTCACTTCTAGATCTTCCCTTATTAACAGGTGGTCGGCCATTTCAATTTGAGTCACCTCTGAGCCCAGTCTAGCAAAGCTTTGAGTTAGTTCACAGCCGATAGGACCGCCGCCCAATACCAACAGCTTTTCTGGTAGCTCCTTTATTTGCCAAAGAGTATCTGAGGTTAAATAGTCAACATCTTGAAGGCCTGGAATCGCAGGTACTAGTGGTCTTGCGCCAGTGGCTACAACGATGTTTTGAGTAGTAACTTTTTTGCCATCTATTTCTACTTCCCAAGGGCTGATGATTTTAGCGGTGCCTTGCACACAATTTACGCCCAGCTTGGTATAGCGCTCTACTGAGTCATGAGGTTCTACCTGTTGAATAACGTTATGTACGCGCTCCATTACCTTGCTAAAATTGGCTTGTGCTTTCACTTTTTCATAACCAAGCTTTTCTGCGTTGTTGGCTTCATAGGCAAACTTAGCACTTCGAATTAAGGCTTTGGAGGGAACACAGCCGGTGTTTAAACAATCACCGCCCATTAAGTGTTTTTCTACTAAAGTCACTTTAGCTTTAACTGCTGCTGCTATGTAGGAGCTTACTAAGCCACCAGCGCCGGCACCAATCACTAACATGTTGTTATCGAAAGAAGTTGGTTTGGTGTATGCCGCATACACTTTGCGTTTCTTAATGCTATTTAGGATTGCTTTGCTGATGTAGGGAAGGATTCCCAGTAGAGTGAAAGCAATTAGCAAAGATGGCGAAAGTATACCCGCTAAGCTGTCTAGCTTAGCTAACTCGGTACCAGCATTTACATAAACTACAGTTGCTGGGAACATGCCGATTTGGCTAACCCAGTAAAAGGTTTTAAGTGGTAGCTTGGTTAAGGCCATAACCAAGTTGATTAAAAAGAACGGAAATACCGGAATCAGCCTCAGGCTTAATAGGTAAAAAGCGCCTTCTTTCTCTATGCCTTTATTAATGCTTTTTAGTTTTTCAGCATAACGTTGTTCTAAGCTGTCTCTAACGAGGTAGCGCGCAACGATGAAAGCTAAGCTAGCACCAATAGTGCTGGCAAAAGACACCATGATGACGCCATTCACTACGCCAAATAATGCACCAGCAAGCAGGGTAAGCAGGGCTGCGCCAGGGATAGAAAATGCGGTTACAAATACGTAAAGGAAGAAATAAGCCACAATAGATACTAAGAAGTGATTTTCTACAGTTGCTTGTAAATCTGCTTGGCTTTGTTTGATGGTTTCGAAGTTTAGCCATTGGCCTAAATCGAACCAAAGGATGAGACCGACAATAACAGCTAGCACCGCTACAACAATCAGTTTACTTGGTTTCATATATTGTTCTCAAAATAGTAGTGACAGTTTATAGACCGATAAGCTTATGATTCTATTTCACAAATTTTACCTTGTTAGTATAGGCTAATATAAAATCCCTGATTTGCTTGGGCTTATTTAGATCTAATAGGGGTAAATCTGTTTCAAGCTTATCGGGCGTAGCTATAGCGATGATTTGCTGATCCGTTGGATGCAATACGGGCTTAGCATTAAGCTTGCGGTATATTTCTATCTTAGTCACGTTATTGTGACGATAGCCCTCTACTATTACCAAATCACAATGAGACCAGTTCACCCAATTTAGTTGTTCATCGAGTTCGTCATGTTGCTGCTGAACGCTAAAATGATAGCGCTTGTTTGGGCAAGCAAGAATTACTTGGTCTGCCCCTGCTTCTACAAATTGGTGGCTGTCTTTACCGTGCTTATCAAGTTCTAGCTTGTGATGACTGTGTTTGACGACCACGACTCGTAATCCTTGCTCCTTGAGCAACGGAATCAGTTGGCTTAGTAAGGTTGTTTTCCCGCTACCACTATAGCCTGCTAAAGCAATAATTGGTTTTGGCCAGTTTTTAGCCATTTTCTCTCCCTGTTAACTATTTTTTACCAATTTAACAAAGCCTAAGCAGATAAGTAGTTTTAAACTTTAAAAAAAACATTAAACTGAGCGCTTAAAGGATTATCTAAGGATTTGTGCATTTGTTTTTTCGCTTGTGGCCGATGTTGCTTGTTTTGTTTACCACTTCGGTAGCAGCGATAGATTTTGATTACCAGGGTATTTCTGGCGAATCTAAGGACAATGTTAAAGTCTATTTAGAAGCTCAAACCTTTCCCGACAATAGCAGTGCCCGCCGTATTATTAGCGCGAGTAGTGAACAAACTAAACGTGCCTTGCGCGCCCTTGGTTACTATCAAAGTCAAATCAATATTACCGAAACTGGCGAAAAAAGCTTTCTAGTTGATGTAGAGCTTGGAGAACGCCTGCGGGTGAATAAGTTCGAATTTGAGTTTGTTGGCGCAGCTAACCAAGACAGCCGTTACACTGGAGCTGTCGCACGAAGTGGTTTAGCTGAAGGTCAAGTATTTACTCACGCTGCTTACGATAACCTTAAATCAGAATTTAATCGCTTAGCTTCTCGCTATGGTTATTTCGATGCGGTTTATCATAAAGCAGAAGTCAAAATTAGTATTGTTAACAATACCGCCGACATCTATCTCAGTTACGATTCTGGCGACCGATATCGCTTTGGTGACATTATATTTACCAACCCCGAATTGCCTCGCACTATGTTTGCTAATTTAGCTGAGTTTAGCTCACAAGATCACTATGATTCTCAAAAAGTAGGTGAGTTTAATCAGCGCTTAGGCGAAACCGACTATTTTCAAGTGATTTCTGTTAGACCAGACATTGGCAATCGTCATGATGGTGACATCGATTTATTGGTTGGCTTACAATTAAAACCCCGCGATACCTTTGAAGTGGGTGGGGGTATCACCACGGATATTGGCCCAAGAATACGTTTAAAGTGGACTCGTCCTTGGGTAAACGACAACGGTCATAGTATCGCCTTTGAAATTGAGGCTGCAGAGCCTAAGCAAAGTGCCTTGTTTGTTTACCGGATCCCAATTGATAACCCAGTGGATGATTACGTTGATATTCAAGCTGGTTATATTCGTGAAAAAACCAACGACACCGAAAGTGAAAAAACCATTGTGTCTACTACGCGGCAATGGCGTTTAGACAACGATTGGAAGCCCTCGCTGTTCCTTAAGTGGCAACACGAAGAATATCGACAAGCAGACCAATACTCAGTTTCTAATTTGGTGTTGCCGGGTGCAAACTTTGCGCGGCTGCGCACCCGCGGAGGTTTAGACCCTTATTGGGGAGATAACCTTCAAGCAAGCGTAGAAGTAGGTCACCCATATTGGGGCTCCGATGTAGAAATGTTACGTCTTGCTACTTTAGGAAAATGGCTACGCTCCTATCAAAGCCACCGCATTTTACTTCGGGCCGATTTGGGCGGCATATTGGTAGATGACATTACCGATGTTCCTGCATCGATGCGTTTTTTCGCTGGTGGTGACCAAAGTATTCGTGGTTACGATTATAAAACGATCAGTCCAAAGAATGACGATGGCCAATTAATTGGTGGTAAATACCTTACAGTTGGTAGCGTAGAGTATAACTACCAGTTCGCTGAGAAATGGCGTTGGGCTACCTTTGTTGATGCCGGCACTGCCACCAATGACTTCTCCGAGCCTGTTTCCGTGGGTGTTGGAATGGGTATTCGTTGGTTAACCTTGATTGGGCCATTACGTTTAGATTTCGCTAAGGGCCTACAGAATGAGTCTGACCCTTGGCGCATCCACTTTTCATTGGGGCCTGATTTATGATTTTTCGGGCGGTGAAATATACCCTTATCTCGATAAGCGCTTTGTTGTTTTGCTTAGTTTTTGCCTTATCGTTTACGCCTAGCACTCAATGGATACTAACTAAAGTAAGCGATTTTGTTGATGGCTTAAGCATCGTTGAACCTGATGGCAATTTATATAGTGGAATTAGTGCACAATACCTAAGTTGGCAACAGGCTGGGCTGTCTGTAGAACTAGAAGAACTCGATTTTACTCTGGATTGGGTGTGCATTAGCCAAACTCAACTCTGTGTTGAGAAACTTATTAGCTCTAAGCTCTCGGTAATGGTTGATACAGTTGCAATGGCAGAAGCATCAGCTGATGAACCTACAATCGAAGAGCCAGAAGAAAGTACTGGGCCTTGGCAGCCTCCGTTTCCATTCGTACTAAGTCTTCTAGATGTAAACGAGGCCTCGATTATTATTGATGGCATCGATATTTCATGGCAAAAAATAGTCGCCCAAGCAAACTGGGTGCAACAGACAATTCAAGTAGAACGACTACATTTAGAGAACTGGCAAGTTAGTTTACCAGCAGCTCCAGATAAAGCAGACAAACCAAAGGCTGCCGCAAAACCTGTTCAAGATTTACTGCCGCTGAACATAGACGTCCCACAAATTACTATGCCTTACAAAGTGGATGTAGCTGATCTGCAACTAACCAAAGGTAAGTTAATTCTCGATTCCCAAGAGCTTGTCTTTCCTGTGGCTAGGCTGAAGGGCGTCTTAGGTTTTGCTGACATAAAATTAAACGAACTCTATGCAGAAAGCCCTTGGGGTAATCTTCAATTAAGCGGTAGCCAAGCTTTCCAAGGTCGTTATTTATCAAAGCTAGAAGGCTCATGGGACATGCCTTTAGGTGAACAGCAGTTAATTACCAACTTTAGATTATTAGGCGATGGTGACGACCTAGATGTCGAGCTAAATACCGCTGGCTTAGTAGATAGTCAATTAGATGTTCAAGTTGCTTGGCTTCAAACTAACTTACCTTTTGAAATAAACGCTGATTTAGCCAAAGCGTTTACCTTAGTAGAAGAACAGTTAAGCTTAACAAGCCTTAGTTTACGCACTAGTGGCGACTTGTCTGGTTATCAGTTACAACTGCAAAGTGACTTAGCTGGAATTCAAGATCTTTGGTTGAACGCTCAGCTAACAGGTGACCTTAATCAACTACAAGAATTTGCTATTCAAGGTGAATTGCTAGAAAAGCTTGTCATTAATCAGTCTGAAGAGAAGCAAGATCTTGATTCAAGTGAGTTAGACGAAACCGATCTTCAGCAAGAAAACAGAAATGTTGTGGGTGGTTTTCAGTTTACTGGCGACGCAGCTTGGCAACCCAAACTTAGCGCTCAAGTAAATGCGAATATTGACAACTTACAACTGAGTCATTGGTTAGATTTAGGTGAGGACATGGCCTTACCTGATTTAGATGGTGAACTGATTGCTAAAATTGACGAACAAGTTTGGTCACTGGAAAAAGCAAATATAAGCGGAGAGTGGTTAGCGCTACCTCTAAGCATAACGGCTACCGCGAATGGCGACTTAGCTAAGCAAAGCAACCAACTAAAGGCGCTAATTAGCTTAGCCAATACCCAAATTGATAGCAGTGTGAACTTAGACGCCGAGACCGTTCAGCTTAATGCAAATCTAACGGCTAGTCAGTTAGGTGAACTACCTTGGTTAGAGAACGGAGAAGCTAACGCGGTAATTAATGTTGATGGAGAGCTTTCTCAACCTAAATTTAATTGGCAAATCCAGGCGGGGCAAATCAAAAATAGAGAGCTTTCACTAGACACGCTAACCAGCACCGGTAATTTACGTTTAGATGAAAGCTTTACCGGTAAACTTGAGCTTGCTCTTGCAAACCTAAAAGTAGCAGGGGAGTTGGTTAACGAAGCGTCTATCCAGTATCTAAGTGAAAACCAGAGCCAAGAATTAAGTCTCGCAGTAGAGCAAAGCGAACGTAATCTTCATTTAGATTTACAAGGTGAGGGCACTTTAAGTTCTTGGCAGGGGCAATTAGCAAAGGCCGATTTTACCGCGGAGTTAGGCACGTGGTATTTATCTAACCCCATAGCGCTGTCTTATGAAGAAACGGTAGCTAGCATCGGAGAACATTGTTGGTCTCGAGATAGTAGCGAGCTGTGTTTACTCGAGCCCTTCTCAACAGACGGTAACAGTAAGCTAGATTTACGAATAAAAGACTTCGATTTTACGGTTATGAATCACTTGATGCCTGAAGGAACAGAATTAGTAGGCCAAGCATCGGCAGATATAAATGCGCAGTTTAATCAATGGAATCCAGAAACCGCCAAGCTTTCAATACGTTTAAGTCCAGGACACGTTTCTCAAAAAACCGAACTTGAAGAAGTTAAGTTAAGTTACAAAATTTTAGATGTAGATGCCGATTTGTCGGGCGAAAAATTAAACTGGCAAGCTTTGTTTGAGTCTGATGAGCTGGGCGCTTTGCGTACATCTGGCGTCACTTCTATCGATAAAGACGGGCAAATAGACGGCAAACTAGATATCGACAACATTCGCCTCTCTCCATTACTGCCTTTTGTTACGGTGCTAGATAATTTAGAGGGCCGTATTGACGGCGAAGTAGTGGTTAAAGGTAAGGTGATATCACCGAAGTTAGATGGTGAAATCAATTTAACTGAAGGCTACGTTTCCGGACCCGATGTTCCTTTAAGCATTGAACAGCTAGAAACCAAGGTGCTGTTAGACAACCAAAAAGCCAGCATTGATGGCAAATTTAATAGTGAAGGTAGAACCGCTCAGTGGCACGGCCAGTTTGCTTGGCCAAACAATAAGCTTGAAGGCGAGTTAGACATTAATGCTAAGTTGTTACCAATTATTGTTGATCCCTACGCTACCTTGGCGGTATCTCCAGATATTAAGATTAAACTGGTTGATGATCTTGTCGATGTTGGCGGAACCATTGCAGTAGAAGAAGGCGCAATTAAAGTTAAGTCCTTGCCAGAATCCGCAGTATCAGAATCTTCAGATGCCATTGTGATAGAAGAACAAGGCGAAACGGTTGCTTCGCAACGAACGAAAATAGATGTAACAGTGACTTTGGCCGAGGTGATAACTCTGGAGGCTCTTGGTCTAAACACCAACCTAAAAGGCCATTTAAACCTAAAACAGCAACCCAGTGAGCCGCTATTGGCTGACGGTCGAATTGAGTTGGTTGATGGTAAGTTTAGAGCTTATGGGCAAAACCTTCTTATTGAGAAAGGTTGGATCATGTTTACCGGTCCTTTAGAACAGCCCTATTTAGATATTGAAGCGGTACGCAACCCTGATACTATCTCAGATGATGTTACCGTAGGGGTACAAGTAGTTGGGTTGGCTGATGCGCCGCAGGTGAGTTTATTTTCAGAGCCCTCAATGTCGCAAAATGAAATGTTGTCATACTTACTTCGTGGCCGCGCTTTGAGTGATAGCGAACAAGATGACAATGCTTTATCGTCTATGTTACTAAGCGCGGGTATTGGCAGAGCTGAGGGCTTAGTTGGTAATGTAGGTAGTACCCTTGGCCTTAATGATTTGTCTTTGAGTACTGCCGGCTCTGGCAGCTCTACTCAAGTAGAGGTGAGTGCCTATGTGTTACCTGGCGTTCAGGTAAGGTACGGGATGGGAGTGTTTGACCCTGTTAACGAGTTAACCATTAAGTATGAGATTCTGCCAAAATTGTTTATTGAAGCATTCTCGGGTTTAAACAGTGCTTTAGATGTTTATTACGAGTTTTACTTGGAATAAGAGAACCTGTCGCTCAGTTAATTGGGACAAGAAGAAAAGTTATGAATAAACCAATCTTTACCAGAGCACTAATTGTTGCTGCCATCGTGGGCTCAGTGCTTAACTTAATTAATCAATGGGACATCATAAACGGGGCTAACCCGAGATGGGGTGCTTTACTATTTACCTATTGTGTACCCTTGTTAGTGTCTTATTTTAGCGGCGTGATGGCCAATGGTAATAAATCAACTAGCGGTAACGAGGAAGGCATAAACGAGCAGCTTCTCTCAGCGGTATTAGACTTAGAAAAATCATTAGAGCAAGTTGAAAGACTTCCCGCTATCACTAGACAACACTTGCTAAGCATTAAGACTCTGTTAAAAACTAAAGCTTAAACCAACAAACAACTTACTAAGCTGCGCCGTTGATTAACATTCAATCATTTCCTTTCTATATAAATACGTTTTTCATTCAGTTTTATATGTTGCGCATGAGCCAGATCTCACATATTGAATATCGTAAAACATAAAAACTATAAAATAATAGCCTGCAACAGGTGCTTAAATCAAAATCGTTGTTGAAAAATACAAAATGGTTTCGGAGATCAAATGAGCACAATTAACCTAACGGTTAAGGAAAAAGTAGCCTACGGCTTGGGCGACATGGGATGTAACTTTGTATGGCAAACAGTAATGCTATTTTTAGCTTACTATTACACCGACGTATATGGCTTATCACCGGTTCATATGGGAACAATGTTCCTGTTAGTTCGTTTTATTGATGCTGTTACTGACCCCATAATGGGATCGCTGGTAGATAGAACTCGGACTAAACACGGTCAGTTCAGACCGTATATTTTATGGATGGCGATTCCATTTGGTATAGCGTGCATGGTGACATTCTATACACCTGATTTAGGCTCCACTGGCAAAGTTATTTACGCCTATGCTTCGTACATTCTGCTCACCCTAATGTATACCGCGATAAACGTACCTTATTGTGCCATGGCTAACGCTATGACAAACGACCCTAAACAGCGCGTATCATTGCAGTCTTATCGTTTTGCCTTAAGTACGGCTGGTGGATTAGTAGTCGCGTTAGTTGCACTTCCTTTGGTTAAATATATAGGGCAGGGCGACGAACAAAAAGGTTATTTAGGTGCCATGGTTATCATGGGTATCGGCGCAATGTTGTTGTTCTTTTACTGCTTTGCCAATACCAAAGAGCATTACACAACCGAACTTAGCACTAGCAAACGCAGTTCTGCCTTAAGTGATGTTAAATTACTTTGGAAAAACGTGCAGTGGCGGGTGCTGTTTATCTTAAACATCGTATTGCTTACCGGTGTTGTATTAAAAGCGGCTTCAACCATGTACTACGTAAACACGGTAATGGGACGCGCCGACCTAGCAACGATGATGATGGTGGCGGGCATGTTGGCTAATATCGTTGGCGCCATGGCTTCTTCACCAGTGCTTGGTCGCTTCGACAAAATTAAAACTTATAAAATGCTGATTGGTATTTCAGGTGTTTTATCTGCAGCAATGTTCTTTATTGAACCAAGCAATGTGGTCATGGTGTTTGTTGTAATGATTGTGTTGAGCGTCGTTCAAATGAGCACTACGCCTTTGCTATGGAGCATGATGAGCGATGTGGTTGATTATGAAAAATCACGCAGTGGTCGTTCGTTAAGCGGTATGGTTTTTTCTACCAACTTATTCGCTATTAAAGCTGGTATTGCGATTGGTGGGGCAATGGTAGGTTGGATTCTTGCTGGAGCTGGCTATGTAGGTGGTGCAGAGCTGCAATCTACTCAGGCAACAACTTGGATTAACTTACTGTATACCTTTATCCCAGGGCTGTTCTTCTTCTCATTGGTATTTGTTATGCACTTCTACCGATTAGATGCGAATACCTTAAAACTTGCTAAGCAGCAAACTGCCGAGCAACAAAGCAAACTCGCTTCTCAAGCTATATAAAGAACCCGAGGGTTTAAAACGAAAAAGCCAACATCGAAGATGTTGGCTTTTTTATAAGCGACGATTTTTCTAGTATAAGAGACTGAAGTATTTTCGGCGGTATTGTGAAGATAGAGGATCGCCATTTAGCGTGGCTAACATATCTAAAAAGTTCTTCTTAATTTGCCCGTCTAAGCACTCTAGGTCTCGTTGTAGAATTGCTAAAAGTAGGTCTAGCGCTTCTTGGTTACGTCCAGCCTGGGAATACTGAATAGCCAAGCTTAAACGCAACTCAGGGCTGTCTTCACTGGTGTCCAATTTGCTTTCTAATGCTTTAATTTCTGGACTCTCAGCCGCGGCCTTTAATAATTCAAGTTGGCTGGTTAACTCGTGAAAGTCAGCTTGCTGATCTTCCAGTGGCAAAGCGTTCAACAGTGTTTCAGCTTCATCAGCAATTTGATTGTTAAGTAAAGCTCGAATCAATACTAAGATAATGTCGTTACGCTGTGGCGCAAGCCTGTGAGCCTCACGAATGACGGTTAAGGCTTCTGCCGATTGATCTGCGGCTAACAAGGCTTGAGCTTGGTTAAACAATTGTTCTTCTGGTGGTGGAAGGTGGCGAACAATAGTTTCGGTGATTTGTTCAGGAGACGGAACTTCTGCAAAACCATCTACCGGGCGACCTTCTTTTAAAATAACCACTGCAGGGGCTTGGGCTACGCCTAATTGCTGGGCAAGCGGGGCTAACTCATCCATATTTACTCGCGCTAAGGTAAAGCTGCCGCCAGTTTGTTGGTGAATTTGTTGTAAAAGTGAAAATAGCGCTTCGCACTGCGGGCTAGACGGCGACCAAAAATGCACCACTACAGGTAGGCTCATTGAGCCTTCAATTAACACTTGTTGGGCGTTCTCAAAACTAATATCGATGACAGACGTTGTGGGCTGCATAGCGTTTTCCGTTGGTTGTTTAGCCTTAATTTGGTGACTAAAAGCATGTTTTTCAAGTAAGAATGCTAGATTAGCAAATTAGCGATAAAAATGGATAGCTTAAAGCGGTACTATGAGCATTCCTATTGTTAGTGAAACAGGATGTTATGGATACACTTTCGTTAGCTGATCTTACGATCTTATTAGTAGAACCTTCAAATATGCAGCGCAACATTATTCGTACGCGTTTGCACGAAGCTGGTATCGATAATTTTTTAATGGCAGAAAACTGCGAGCAAGCCTTGGAGCTAGCGATTAAAACCGCTCCAGATTTAGTGGTTAGCTCAATGTATTTTAGTGATGGTACCGCGACCGATTTAGTCCAGCAGCTGCGCGCCAATGATTTAAGTCGCGATGTTGCCTTCATGTTGATTTCTAGTGAGGCCTGTCACCACACCTTAGACGCTATTAAGCAGGCTGGGGTTATAGCTATTTTACCCAAACCCTTCGAGTTCACTCATTTGCTCGCAGCACTTCAAGCCACTATTAGCTACATTGAACCTGATAATGAAGTACTAGATAACTTGGATTTTTCTGATAAAACCGTGTTAGTGGTTGATGATAGCCAAACCGCTCGTCGCCATATCTCAAAGGTTTTAGAGAATATAGGTTTAACTAAACTAATATTGGCAGAAAACGGGCAAGAAGCCCTATCGTTAATGGTTAACAATCAAGTCGACTTGGTGATCACCGATTACAACATGCCAATAATGGATGGAGCGGCTCTTATCGAAGCATTGCGCCAGCACCCAACCTTTTGTGAGATCCCCGCGCTAATGGTGACTTCAGAAAACAATTGCGCCAAGCTTGATGGTGTTAGGCAAAGTGGTGTGTCGGCCTTAGTGGATAAGCCTTTTGATATTGATGCCGTAAAACAAGTGCTAACCCGTTTATTTGATTAGCACTTTGCTAGCTTAATCGAAGATTTGATCGCCCATTTGATCAATAAAAGTCTTACATTTATGCATTGCTAGCTCAGCAGCATCGTCTGAGCTGGCACAAGTATCAGAGCGGATAAACATGTGCTCTTTTAATTCATCATTAATCGTTTTAGTAATTTGAGCCGCCACGCGATATTGGCCATTAGCGGATTGTGGTTGAGGCGTAATAGTGAACTCATTGTAGGTTTCAGCCGGATAGCTCTTGGGGGTTACGGGCGCAGATTGAAACATTTTCTTTAATGCTGAAAAGATACTCATCTTAATGATTTTCCTAAATTTAAACTAAAACATGCACGACAGCTTTAAGTTTAATGAGCTGCATACTGTATGATGCATGATAACGAGCAATTCAACCTAATCACAATGGAATTACTGTGAACTTAGAGACTATTTTTTCTCATTTCAACCAAATCAGTGCTGCTGTTACTTTTTCTGTAGTTTTCTTGTTAGTTGTTAGCCTATTCGTAATAAACATAAAAAGCAGAAGGTTTTCTAAGAAGGCTGAAGAGCTTGCTGTGCTCCAGCAGCAACATGAAGGCGTCATTGCTGCGCACAATGTTGAGAAACAACAACTACAGCAACACGTTCATGACAAAGACATTTCGTTGGCAGAATTACATACCGAATTGCAGCACTTGCGTGAAGTACAACAGCAGTTTGATACCAGCCAACAGTTATTACAACGCGAACAGCAGCGTTGTGCTTTGCTTCAGCAAAAAGACCTTAGCTTA
The DNA here is from genome assembly GCF_900537085.1 of Agarivorans sp. Alg241-V36. Lineage (NCBI taxonomy): Bacteria > Pseudomonadati > Pseudomonadota > Gammaproteobacteria > Alteromonadales > Alteromonadaceae > Agarivorans > Agarivorans sp. Alg241-V36. The sequence continues at coordinate 113,953 of NZ_UNRE01000011.1, forward strand.
CAAGAGCGCATCACGTACTTAGAGCAAAGTGAAGAACGGGTTAACAAGCAATTTGAGCTTTTGGCTAACCGTATATTTAAAGAAAAAGGCCAAGAACTACAGCAGCAAAGTAAGCAAAGTATTGAATCTGTTCTGCAGCCTTTGCAGCAACAACTGGACGGCTTTAAGCAGCAGGTTCAACAAAGCTATGAAAATGAAGCCAAGCAACGCCATTCTTTAAAAGATCAAATAGTAACTCTGCAAACACTTAACCAACAAATAAGTGAAGATGCAGTTAAGTTAACCAAGGCCCTAAAAGGCGACAATAAACAACAAGGTGATTGGGGAGAGCTTATTTTAGAGCAAATCCTACAATCTTCAGGCTTACGTGAAGGGCACGAATACCACACTCAAGTGGTGGGTGTTAATCAACATGGCCAAACCATTAAGCCTGATGTTGTGGTTAAGCTGCCTGATAACAAATCGGTGATTGTAGATTCAAAAGTAAACCTTGTGGCTTATGAACGTTATTACAATAGTGAGGATGACGAAGCACAACAACTGGCGCTAAAAGAGCATGCTAAGAGTTTGCGCCAGCAGATTGTCGGCTTAGCTAAAAAAGATTACCACACCTTGTACCAGCTTCCATCGCTAGACTACGTATTGCTGTTTATTCCCATTGAAGGGGCTTATCTTAGCGCCTTGGAGCAAGATCCTTCGTTGATTAATTTTGCTCTGGAATCCAATATTCTCATGGTAAGCCCGAGTAGTTTAATGGTTGCCTTAAGAACCATACAAAACCTTTGGCGAACAGAGCACCAACAGCAAAATGCTCAGGTGATTGCACAGCGGGCCGGTAAACTGTTCGACAAGTTTGTGGCATTTACCGAAGACTTAAAAAGCCACGGTCAGCAGCTACAACGTTCTAGTGATAGTTATCAAAGTGCAATGAATAAGTTAAGCACTGGCAAGGGCAACTTAGTTCGCCAAGCTCAACAACTAAAAGACTTGCAGGTAAGCTCTAGCAAGTCTTTAGATGCGAAACTACTGACAGATAGCCAGTATGAGGAATAAGCCTATTGGCTAGTTAATACCATGGAAGACTGTGCGGCTAGCGATAGCGCCAGTTTTCCATTGTCGTCGACAAGCAACTCTTCGCCAGTTTCAAACTTCTTGTAAGGAACACTCTCTTGTAGCTGGGATAAGTCTAAGTCTATTTGTTGAGACTCACCGCGGTTAATCACCACAATACTGTGTTGCTCAGGCACCCAGCGCATAAATACCCATACATCGTCGCTCTCAAGCAAACTTATCAGATCCCCTTGTTGCAATTCGCTGCGTTGTTTACGTAAAGCAATTAGCTGCTGATAATGGGTTAGCAACGCTTGATTCCATTGCTCTTTGTCCCACGGGAAGCAGCGGCGGCAGTCAGGATCATTGGCGCCAGTTAAGCCTACTTCATCACCATAGTAAATTGACGGTACACCGATATAAGTTAGCAGCATAGTAGCGGCTACTTTTGCTAGCTCTTCGCTTTCATTGACTAGGTGACTAAAGCGAGGCGTGTCGTGGCTATCTAACAGGTTGTATTGCGCTAGTTGATTAGCAAAGGGGATAGAGCCGCGAGCTTCGGCAAGCCAAGTGGCTAAGTCCGAGGCATTAAGCTTAAGCGGTACATAGCGCGGAACGTCAACGCCGGCTAAAAATGCCACCACTGGTTGGTTAAATCCATAGTAGTTCATTGCGGCGTCTTCTTGATCACCTTGCAGCCATTGAGTAGCTTCGGCAAAGTGCTCACCAATCATGTAGGCTTCGCTGTTTGTTTGCTTGATGGATTCCCTAAATTTAGCCACATAATGGGCGTTATTTTGTGCGCTATTGTGTTCACCCAGCATGTGAATTACATCAAAGCGCCAAGCGTCGATAGAGAAGGGTGGTTTTAACCAATGCTTTAATACTGACTGCTCACCTTCATAGATAGCGTTCTGCACTTCACCATTAGCAAAGTTCAACTTAGGTAAGGTTTCAACGCCTTTCCAAGACCAGTAGTTGCCACTGTCATCAAAATGGTACCAATCTTTAAACAACGAATCTTGGTTGTGGTATGCGCCGCCTTGATGCTGCTGATAGTAATCCATCCAGTGGTGTTGGTTTGAGGTGTGGTTGACTACTGCATCTAACATTAGCTTCATGCCACGACTTTTCATATTAGCTGATAAGCTAATTAGCGCGTCATCCCCACCAAAGTGTGGTTCTACTTCAAAGTAGTTTGTACAGTCGTACTTGTGGTTACTGGGAGAGCAGAAAATCGGGTTAAGGTAGAGAGCGGTAATACCAAGCTCTTCTAGATAATCGAGCTTCTGTTCAATGCCGATTAAATCGCCACCATAAAACTCTGTTGCACCAGTGCCTGAATGTGATTTTGCAACTGGTTCGCCCCAGCTTTTCTGAACAATTTTTCTGCCGTCTTCTTGGTAACTATAATTGTCTTTGTTTGGCGTTAAGCTTGGGTCGCCATTAGCGAAGCGTTCAGGGAAAATTTGATAAAAAACCTGCTGTTTAGCCCACTCTGGCGGTTTGGCTTGGCTGTTTATTCTAAAGTGAAAATGTTTTTGTGGTAGGCGAGAAGATTCACCGGCTGCATGCAAATAACACTGGTCGTCGTAGCTTACAAATTTAAAGCAATAAAGCGTGAGCGGAGAGTGTGGGCTAACAGGAATGCTGATTTGCCACTTAAGCCAATTTCCTTCAATGCTTGGCTTAGTCATTTCCATTAACCATTCTTCGTGGTCTGGTTCTACGCGTACATATACTTTTTGGTAGTTGTGTTTAATGGCGGTGTAGAGATTAATTAAATAGCTGTCTTGCTGCTGTATAACCTGACTTTGTGGATGAAAGCGAAAATCAGTCATGTATTTACCTTTTTGTTTTTTGCTAAGTATCCTAGCAGCTGACTTAGCATTCAAGTATGAATATTGAATTTCATATTATTTGATTTAGCCTTTGTTTTTTTAGCTTTAACAGTAGTTTTAAAGAGCAAAAATGCTCCAATTGTTTAATAATAGTTTGTATCTAAATAGATTTTAAAGTGCGCACTTGAATTCACGTTTTCTAAAAACCAACATTTCTTGGAAAAAAAAGGCAGGCTTTTGGGCGCTGCTGGTGACCTTGTTGTTCGCAGCGGTGCTTTCTCATCGCTACCAAACCATAAAGCATCAAATAGTCGAAGAAGTTGAATTATCATTTGGTGGATTTAAAACTGCTAACAAGCATTTAATTAGCTTGTTGTCGCAACGTCTTTCCTTGCTAACTCGAACCTTAGGCCTACTTAATTACGTTAACGATGAATCGGAATTAACCTTAGTCACGCTGGCTACAGAATGGCAGAGGATAGCTCGAGACGTTAACCTAGAAGGTGATTTTTACTATGTGCACCGTGATGGTCGAGTAGACCTCGCACTAAAACAAAGTAAAGATGGTCATACCTTAGAATGGGGGGCCAGCATTAACCCCCTCATCAAAAACTATTTTAGAAATCTCTCTTGGCGAGATGAGGGCGTTATTTCTACTAAGGTAATTTACGAGAAAGCAAACCAACATACCTATTACGTTTTGTATATTCCGGTATTTGATAAATGGTCAAAATTAGTGGGTTGGATGGTAAATGAGTACGATCAGCAGGCCATTAATCAAACCGTACATTTTGTTGGTCGGCCAAAACTAGTTGAACGCGCTGTTATTGTTACAAGCGAAAACATCGTTATAGAAGGCGACTATAGCCAAGAAACAGCCAAAAAATTGTTAAGTTTGGTCGGCAAATTGGATTACTCATCGCTTAGTGATTATTTCGATTCTAAATCATATCGAGAAGTTGCTTCTCATTTTGATGTAGGCAGTGGATTGATGTTTACTTCAGTCCTTGATGAATATGCTGACTCAGATCCTAGTACCGCATTCTTGTACATATCCCACAAAGATTTGGCTATAGACAGTCGACATTGGTTAGTTTTTATCGCGATGGTCTATCTAGTGTCGATTGTTGGATGTTTTTTTGCGGCTTATTTAAACGAGATGATTCGCCGTGAAAAAGCTGTAGTTGAAGAACTCAATGCGTTAAGAGAAGCTGCTTTTGAAGGCGAGTTTTCACAAGTTATTACCAACCCAAAGGGCAAGGTAATGCAAGTGAATCAATACTTAGCAAAAAAAGTGGGTGTAAAAGCTGAACATATGATTGGTACTAAGCTTACGGATTTTGGACAGTCTGAACCTGGCTTTGATGAAGTGCTTGCTATAGCAGCTGAAAAGGGCAGTTGGTTGGGCGAGGTTTCTATAAAAGCAAATAGTGGCCTTAAATCTATCCAGCAAATGACTGTAACGGCTGTGTATTGGCAAGGTGAACTACACAATTTTGTTTGCTCTAGCATTGATATAAGCGCTCAGAAAAAGCTTGAAGACAAACTCCTGCAGCTGGCAAACACAGATCCTTTAACCGGTGCCGCTAATCGCCGTCATTTTGAAGACAGTGTGTTTTTAGAACAGAGCCGTAGCGACCGCAATGGCTCTTGTTTTTCAATATTAATGATTGATGTGGACTACTTTAAAAAGCTCAATGATCAATATGGCCATGATACCGGTGATTTATGTTTGATTCGCTTGGTAGAAACCATTAACAAGTTAAAACGCGAAATCGACTTACTTGCGCGTTGGGGTGGTGAAGAGTTTATTATGCTGCTACCCGAAACTGATGTTACTCAGGCAGCAAACCTAGCGGAGCGACTTCGATTAGCGTTTGAGCAAGACAAAGCAGAGCCAAACTTTACCTGTAGCTTTGGCATTACCCAAAGTGAAAAAGAATGTAGCTTTGCAAAGCTATATAAGCAGGCAGATAAAGCCTTATACACGGCCAAAAATAATGGCCGAAATCAGGTAGTTGAGTATGCCTCAATTATGGAAAATTAATCAGTTAAAGCTAGCTATCTCTGTTTCAGTTAGTTCTCTGTACTCGCCAGGCTGCAGCTTATCTTCTAAGGTCACTTCACCCACTTTCTCTCTATGTAAGGCGACAACTTTGTTGCCTATCGCTGCGCACATTCGTTTGACTTGGTGGTAACGACCTTCACTAATGCTAAGTACAATTTGTTTTTGATTAATACGTTTGGTGACGGCTGGAAGGGTGAGTTTATCTTCACCGCGTAACATAAGGCCCTGTTCAAGCTTTAGTAGGTCTTCATCACTAACTACATCGGCTAGGCTAACTCGATAATCCTTGAACTTTTTGCTGTTGGGGCTAGTTACCCTATGTGACCATTGGCCATCACTGGTCAAAAGCAATAAACCAGTAGTGTCTGCATCTAAACGACCAGCAGCGTGTATCTTAAGCGGAGAGTCTATTAACGATAAGGCGCTGGGGTGATTGGCTTCAGCTTCTGTGCTTAAGTAACCTATCGGTTTATTCAACATGAAATAGTGATGCTCGATTAGCTTCAAATCTTTACTATCTAAACTAACCTTGTCACTCTCGTTAACACTAAATTGCGCACTTGTTTGAGTTTGACTGTTCACACTTACACGTTTGTTTTTGATATGCTTTTTAGCATCGCTTCGTGATATGTGCCCAGCTTTAGATAGGAATTTGTCTAATCGACAAGGGTATTTCATAATGGAGTACTTGTTGCAACTTAGTGGTGGCAGCAAGTTTACTAAACAATGCCGTTAAAGGCTTTAAGTGGAGAAAAGTTTTTGCAGGTAATCTCTCGCTCTTCAGTGGAAATTCTAGGCAATATTGTGTCTAAAGAAATTACGCTACGCTACTTTAGTGATGGTACTGCCATTACCCAGTTTGAAGTGTTGTTCAAGCGAAAGCCTAAAGGAAGTGGAAAGGAGCAAATAGAAGTATTTCAGCTTAATGCTAGAGGCGAGCAGGCCGAACGCATTAAACAGTATGCAAAAGCTGGTGATGGCGTAGTGATCAGCGGACACCTAAAAAACCAAAAAGACAGCAAAGGTTCTATCACCAGTGCCATTGAAGTTGAACAAGTAAATTTTGTCGGTGCACCTTCTCAGCTCTATTGGAATAAAGTCACTTTAGTAGGCGAAATTGTTGGTAAGTCTTCTTTGCGAAAGAGTATAAACAATCAGAGCTATTTAAAGCTGCAGCTTTCTACAGATCACACTGATCAACAGCATGTGGTTAATTGTAACTTATGGGCTTATCCTGCAGAGCTTATCGATAAACAAGCGAAAGTAGGAGATAAGTTAGTACTTGAAGGTTCGCTCAAAAAGGCATTTGCTGAAGACAAAGTGATCTCACCCATTTTAGTTGACGGACACACTTGTCTTCATTTAAAAGCCTAGTTAAAACTAGGCCATAGCTTTGGGTAATTTTCAGTAGTTTTGTAGCGCGCTGGTGGAGTAATTATTGGCATCTACGCCTAGATTAAACTGCTCAGCCTGTTGCTCTAGTTTATTTTCTGAAATGGCTAACTCGTTGAGCATCAGGGTGTTGTCATCTAACTCCCAAATTTGACGACTACCCAAATAGGAAAACTTAACGATTTCAAAAGCGGTTACATCACCTGTGTTCATGGCTTTAACTAAAGCTGCCATTTTTCGATTAATTTTGTTGAGCTCTTGTTTTAAACGCCAAACATACATGACTTCATAGAACCAAGGTTTGTTTTTAAGCGTTAATACAACAGGTACTACGCTAAAAACTGCCGCTACTACACCTAGCAAGTTTAAGTAAAAGTTGTCTGGCCCGCTAGAAAACACAGCGATAAATAGGCTAGACCACAACAAGGTAAACACTATTAACAGGCCGGAAATGCCTATATAGGTGTAGCGAGAGCGTTGTTGATAAACGGCTTTGTCTATGTTTTGAAATTGCATGGTTGACTCGAGGTTTTAGTTTGGCTTTGATCTTAACAAAACCTTGCTTACACAGGAAATTGAAGCGAATCCTGAACAAAAACTAAGCTGTTGTTTAATATTTAGAAAAATGTTGGTTAAAAGTAACTGCTTTAGTTTTCAAGCAAAGCTAGAACGACTATGATTAACTGTGATTTACTCGGTACACAAAATTATACAAGGAATGTTTATGAACCGCACACCTGTTGTAGCTCGTGTGGCAAAGGCTTTGGGCCTAACAATTGCCTCACTTTCGTTTTTAAGTGCGTGTGATACAGCACCACCTCCACCACCAGCTGTTAAAGCAAATGTGAAAGTTCTTGAAGTTGCAATGAAAGAAGTAACGCCAAGTAATGATTTTGTTGGCAGAACTGAAGCAACTCAAGATATCACTATCAAATCTAAAGTGCGTGGTAACTTGTTAAAAACCAACTTTGAAGAAGGTAGCATTGTAGAGAAGGGCGATTTACTGTTTGAAATTGACCCAGCCCAATACGATGCAGCAGTTAAGGCGTCTAAAGCTTTAGTTGCTCAAGCAAAAGCTGCTTATGATACTGCTGTTTTAAACTTCAAGCGTGGTGAAGGCCTAATTAAAGACAACTTCATCAGCCAGTCTGATTACGACAACTTATTATCTCGTAAACTGCAAACAGCGGCATCTTTACAAAGCGCTAATGCAGAGTTAGATAATGCAAAGCTTGAATTAGGCTACACAAAAATCTACGCACCATTTACTGGCCGAATTAGCCGTGCGGCTGTGTTTACTGGTGACTTGATTTCTCCAGATCAAACCGAGTTAGCTGACCTAGTTCAAATGGAACCGGTTTGGGTTAATTACCAACTTCCGGAAAAAGTACTTATTGAGGCGCAACGTGCACATAAGTCTGTTACCACTCCTTTTAAACTTAGCGATTTCCCAGTAAAAATTAAGTTTCCTGATGGCAATATGTTTGACGAAGTCGGCAAAATGGATTTTGTTGATAACCGTGTAGATGCTACCACTGGTACATTAGCGATTCGTGCTGAGTTCGCTAACAAAGAACATATCATCGTTCCTGGCTTGTATGTGACGGTCATTATTGAATCCCCAGAAATGCAAGAAGTTATGCTAATCCCACAACGTGCTGTACAAGAGGACCAACAAGGTCGTTACGTGCTAACCGTTGACAAGAAAAACATGGTTGGTCGTAGAAATGTTGAACTTGGCCAGCGTTATGGTATCGACTGGGAAGTTGAGAAAGGCTTAGAAAAAGGCGATTTGGTTATCACCGAAGGTTTACAAAAAGCCCGTGTTGGTGCTGAAGTAGACCACGAAATGGATACTGTTCAACCATTCTCTGATACCCAGTCTTAAGGAGTCGGTGATGATTAGTAAGTTTTTTATTCATCGACCCAAGTTCGCCTTCGTTATTTCGATAGTGTTAACTTTGGCCGGATTTTTGTCGATACCGGTATTACCGGTTGCGGAATTCCCAAACATCTCGCCACCCATGGTGTCGGTTACTACTAGCTATCCTGGTGCTAGTGCAGAAGTTGTTGCAGATACTGTTGCTAAGGTTATTGAAGCCGAAGTTAACGGTGTAGAAAATATGATCTACATGGAATCAAAGGGCGCAAATGACGGTAGTTATACGCTTAACGTTACCTTTGAAGTAGGTAGTAACGTTGATATGGCGCAGGTAAACGTGCAAAACCGCGTTCAACAAGCCATGCCACGACTGCCATCTGAAGTACAACGAAACGGTGTAAAAGTAGAGAAACAAGATCCGAGTATTTTGATGATGCTTAACCTTGTATCTCCCAACGAGTCTTTAGATAACTTGTTCCTTAACAACTACATGGGAATCAATATTAAAGATAACCTTGCAAGGGTTAACGGAGTATCTAAGGTAAGCATTATTGGTGGCATGGATTATTCAATGCGTATTTGGTTAAACCCAGATCGTATGGCTAGTTTAGGTGTTACCGTTGATGATGCTATTGCATCTATTCAAGAACAAAATATTCAAGTAGCGGCTGGTCGAATTGGTGCAGCTCCTGTACCTCGCGATCAACAATTTCAGTATACCTTGTCTACTAAAGGCCGTTTAAGCCATCCAGAAGAGTTTGAAGAAATTATTATTCGTTCAAACCCTGATGGTAGTGCGGTTTACCTTAAAGATATTTCACGGGTTGAACTTGGTGCAGCGAGTTACGACGCTGAAGCGATGCTCGATAATAAAGCTTCTGCTCTATTGTTTATTTACCAAGCAAGTGGCGCAAATGCTTTAGAAGTTGCTAAAGGTGTACGAGAAGAGTTAACGCGTTTAAGTGAGCAATTCCCAGAAGATATGGACTATAAAGTGTTGTACGACACTACCCAGTTCGTTGAAACATCTATTGATGAAATGCTTGAAACGCTGCTTATTGCAATCGCGCTAGTTATCTTTGTTGTTTACATCTTCTTGCAAGACGTAAGACAAACCTTGATTCCAGCAATTGCTATTCCTGTATCTCTTGTAGGTACCTTTGCGTTCTTACTTGCTACTGGTATGAGCATTAACACGGTATCGCTGTTCGCTTTGATTCTAGCGATTGGTATTGTGGTTGATGACGCCATTGTTGTGGTAGAAAACACCACACGATTAATGCAGGACGAAGGTTTGAACGCTGTTGAGGCGACCACCAAATCGATGCAAGAGGTAACTGGACCCGTTGTAGCCACTACCTTGGTGCTATTAGCCGTATTCGCACCAACTGCAGTAATGCCGGGTATTACTGGTCAAATGTATGCCCAGTTCTCAATTACCATTTGTATTTCGGTATTAATCTCATCAGTTAACGCCTTGACCTTAAGTCCTGCCTTATGTGCTTCTTTGCTAAAGGCACCTAAAGTACACGAAAAAGGTTTCCATGCCTTTTTCAATAAGCACTTTGATAAGGTAACTGGAAAATACACCGGCTTTGTTAGCGGCATGGTAAGAAAGCTGTCTATCGTGGGTATCGTGTATGTTCTGCTGATTGGTGCTACCGGTTACCTGGCCACTTCTTTGCCATCTGGTTTCGTACCGACAGAAGATAAAAAAGCCTTCTTTATCGACGTACAGTTACCTAACGGTGCTTCTATCAACCGAACTAAAGAAGTCGTATCGAAGATGGTAGACGAGTTGAATGAGCTAGAAGGGGTAACCAATGTTATTTCTGCTAGTGGTTATTCAATTATCTCGGGTGCTGTATCTTCTAATGCTGGCTTAATGGTTGTGATTCTTTCACATTGGGATGAGCGTAAAGATCCTGCTTTAGTTGAATCTAACATTGTTCAGCGCGCTAATGGCGTGTTAGCTGGTTACAACGAAGCCCAGGCAGTTGGCTTCTCGTTACCTGCGCTTCCAGGTGTTGGTACAGTAGCTGGTGTAGAGTTCTTTATTCAGGATACTCTTGGCCGTACTCCAGCTAGTCTTGCTGGTGTAATGCGGGCTACCGCAGTTGAAGCGGGTAGTGCACCTGAACTTGCTGCAGCATTTAGTACTTATCGTGCTGATGTACCACAGTTGTTCGTGGATGTAGATCGACAAAAAGCTAAGGTTCAAGGTGTACAGTTAAGCAGCATATTCATGACCTTACAGACGATGTTGGGTTCAATGTATGTGAATGACTTCAACCGCTTTGGTAAAGTTTTCCGGGTAAACATGCAAGCTGAAACTGAGTTTCGAAATTCCGAGCAAGATATTGCTCGTTTCTATATTCGAAATAAGTTTGATGAAATGGTTCCTCTTAATACATTAGTTCAAGTAGAGCCAAAGTTAGGGCCCGAGTACATCAACCAATTCAACTTGTATGGCGCAGTTAAGATGAATGCTTTCCCTGCACCTGGATTTAGTTCCGGTCAAGCCATTGATGCGGTGAAGCGAATTGCTGAAACCACTTTCCCAGCTGGTTATACCTACGAATGGTCGGGTCAAACTTACCAAGAACTTAAAGCCGGTAACTTAGCGCCATTTATCTTTAGCTTGGCATTAATCTTTACCTATTTGTTCTTGGTTGCTCAGTATGAAAGCTGGACGGTACCAATTTCGGTAATGCTGGCAGTACCTATCGCCATATTAGGTGCCTTTGTATACATTTGGATTATGGGTTCGGACATAAACTTGTATACCCAAATTGGTTTGGTATTGCTCATAGGATTAGCCTGTAAAAACGCTATTCTTATTGTGGAATTTGCTAAACAGTTACGAGAAGGCGGAATGAGTATTCGCGATGCCGCTGTTAAAGCTGCTCGCTTACGTTTCCGCGCTGTATTGATGACGGCATTCTCGTTTATCCTTGGCGTTATTCCTTTAGTAATTGCTACCGGCGCTGGTGCTGCTAGTCGTATTTCATTGGGTTACGCAGTAATGGGTGGAATGATAGCGGCGACTATTGTAGGTACCTGTTTAGTGCCTGTTTTCTACGTAATGTTGCAAGGCTTACGTGAGAAAGTTAAAGGTATTAAGGACGCTGAAGACCAATAGTAAGCAATACGCTTAACATCCAAAAAGCCCGATTTATCGGGCTTTTTTATGGCTGCTATATACATTGAGTTTATTGTTCTGGGTCGAAGAAATAACAACAACGTAATTTAGGATCAAAGTTCTTTACTAAGGCAGCAGGTACATCTTCCCACTTTACAGTTTTGTTTATTTTTAAGTCTTCTTTGCTTAGGTCTACTATGTTGGCGTTAGTGAAGTTTTTGCCTTTTTCTAACAGCAGTACCCTTGGTTTAAGTTTTTCTTTAGGGTTACTAGACATCACCATAGCAAAGCCGTTGTTGGATAAGCTAACGATTGAGCCTGGCGGGTAAATGCCAAGGGTGTTCATCAGTTGTTCTAAGTAAAGCTTGTTAAATTTTGTGTCGGCGCTTTTATATAGAGAAGCGAAGGCTTCTTGAGGTGTCATGCGCTTTTGATTGGGAAGCGGGGAACACAAATGTTCAAAGGCATCGGCAATCGCCAATAGCTGAGTTGCTTTGTTTAGATCTTTGGCTTTTAAGCCTTGTGGGTAGCCAGAACCATCTAAACGTTCATGATGGTTAATCACAATGGGTAACACTTCCTCAGGAAATGAACCTGCTTTTTTTATCAGTTCAGCGCCAAATTTTGGGTGGGTCTGATAGAAGTTTTGCTCAGCTTGGCTCCACTCTGTAGGTTTCCGGCGAATTTGCTGAGGTACTTTTAACTCACCAATATCGTGAATCATCGCTGCAATACATAAATGTTGACATTCTTTCTCAGTAAAACCGAGGTTTTTGGCTACTAAAATAGCGAGCACTGCCACATTTACGCTATGAAAGAATATATCCTCATCACTACTTGGCTCAAGGCTTACATAAACGCTATGAGCTGAAGAGGATTTGAACATAAGTTGTAAGGTGATGTTTACTTGCTCAAAGATGCTGTAATAGGCTTCTTCGGGTTTACTGGTAAATTTGGTTAAGGCTAAACGAAAATTCTCTGCATTTTGTAAATAAGCTTTGTTTGCCCGCTTCTGCCCATTTCGAAGTTCTTCTAACCAAGCCTGGTCAGGGTCAACTTCTGCAACTTCAGATTGCTTCTCGTCAATACCATCATCTTGGTTAAGCTGTGGTGTAGCGACTTTAGACTTACTAGGAACAACTTCTATTAATTCTAAACCTAGGGATTTTATGACGGTGAGTTGTTCATTGTTTTTAATGAGGAAGTTATTGCGCATGAAAGGGTGGGCAGTCCAACCCAAGGGAAGGCTGATGTAATGCCCGACTTGTAATAACTGAGTAGGTATTTCTGTTTTAGACATAGGCCTAGAGTAATTAATCCTTTGAGTAATTGTAGTTAATAGTCACAAATTTATAAATGCTTGATTGTTCATAACAAGTCGCTAAGCACACTTATTATCGCTACAATCGATTTAAATGATGTTAGTTCAGGCGATTTACTCGATGATGCAACATCATAGTTACTGGCAACAACGAGCTAAAAAACAATAAAATCATGAAAAATAAAGAAATTACTCTAGCGATTACCGGTGCCTCTGGAGCTCCATACGCATTGTGTTTATTAGAGCAGCTAGTTAAAAAAGAGTTTACCGTGCATTTGCTAGTATCTAGCGCTGCAAAAGTAGTGTTAGCGACAGAAGTAGATGAGCAATGGCCAAGTAACCCCGAAAAAGCTCAATCTTTCCTTCAAGAGAGGTTTAACGCCAAGCCTGAGCAAATTGTTGTACCAGGAAAAAATGATTGGTTTTCACCTGTAGCATCCGGCTCAGCAGCGCCAAAAACGATGGTGGTTTGTCCTTGTAGCATGGGAACCTTGGCTTCAATTGCCATGGGACTTTCAGATAACTTGATTGAACGCGCAGCAGACGTGGTTATAAAAGAAAAGGGTAAGTTAATCATGGTGCCAAGAGAAATGCCTTTTTCTGCTATCCACTTAGAAAACATGCTTAAGTTAGCTAAATTGGGTGTCGATATATTGCCCGCCAACCCTGGTTTCTATCATAAGCCTGAGACGATTCAGGATTTAGTCGAACATGTCACCGCTCGGATTCTTGATCATATAGGTATTGATAATGACTTAGTAGCGCGTTGGGGATATTCAGGAAAGTAAGTTAAGGAAAGCAAATACAGGTGATTAGATCACCTGTATTTATTGAAACTAGTCTTCGCGGCTTTCGCAGTCTGCTTTGGTGCAGTTGCCGTACAAGTACAGGCTATGATTAGTCAGTTTGATATTGTTTTCTACAGCGATATCTTTTTGTCGTTGCTCAATCATATCATCATTAAATTCAATTACTTTACCGCAGTCTAAACACACTAGGTGATCATGGTGGTGTTGGCTATTTAATTCAAATACCGATTTACCGCCTTCAAAGTGGTGACGAGTAACAATGCCAGCATCATCAAACTGGTTAAGTACTCGGTAAACAGTTGCTAAACCAATCTCTTCGCCTTGGTCTATTAAAAGCTTATATAAGTCTTCTGCGCTAATATGTTGGTTATTAGGCGTTTGCAGCAGCTCTAGAATTTTCATTCTTGGCAAGGTCACTTTAAGGCCCGCTTTTTTTAGAGCTAGATTATTATCAGACATAGGTGAAATTCTTTCCCTTGCTGTTATTCATTCCATAACTGCACAGTAGTATACGGATTTACACGACAAACAGAAAGCTTGATAAGAAGACTTGTAGCACAGTTAAATATTTATTAACCTACTCTTAACATGTCAGACCAGTTGAGCTTATGGATATTTTACTAAAAAAAGCAGCCGTTGCGAGAACAGTGCTTAATCTTTGGCCACCGTTTTGGGGCTCTGGAATTAAGATAACCGAACTTAGTAAGGATTTTAGCCTTTGCCAAGTGCGTTTAGCATTTCGATGGTGGAATAAAAATGCCAATCGCTCACAATTTGGCGGAGCCATGTTTGCGATGACCGATCCTATTTATCCACTGATGTTAATGGCCATTTTAGGTAATCGTTATCATATATGGGATAGCGAAGCGTCGATTAAATTCGTGACACCAGGGCGAGGCAAAGTGTTTGCTAAGTTTCAACTGGATAAAGAGTTTATTGAAACTATTCTTGTTGCTGTTGCATCAGGAGAGAAATTTGAACCTGAAGTTGCAACCGAAGTTTTGGGTGAAAAGGGTAAGGTTGTAGCGGTAATTAAACGCAAATTGTATATCCGTCTTAAGCGGCAGTATCGACCTGAACTAAAGCAGGCAGCTTAGAGGGTTACTGAATGAGGCTTAGGTTTTTCTTGTAGCGTTCTATCACTTTAGTGACGTAGTTTTGGGTTTCTTTATAAGGCGGTATTTTAAAGCCATAACGCTTAACTGTGTTTTCACCTGAATTGTAGGCCGCCAGCGCTAGCTGCAGCGATTCAAATTCGTCTAGCAACCAACGTAAGTAACGGCTACCAGCCTCAATATTTTGCTCTGGTATGAATGGGTCGGTAACAGAAAAGCGTTCTGCGGTGGCAGGCATTAATTGCATTAAACCCATTGCGCCTGCCCGCGATACTGCATCGTGCTTATAATTGGATTCTGTAGCAACAACGGCATGTACTAATGCGGGGTCAAGTTTATGACGTTTTGCACTGTCTACAATAAGTTGATGATAGGGGCGATCACTAGGAGAGCGTTGAGGAATAGACTTAGCTTTTGGAGGATCTAGCGATTTCGGCGTTCGCATTAGTAAACGCCATTTAGAGCCTTTCTTTTCTTGGGCGAAGTGCATTACGCCGTTTTGGTCTTCATAAAACCAAACATCAGCGTTAGCTACACTGGATATGCCGATAAAAAGTAATAATAGGTATTTAAACAATTTGCTCTCCCTCTGAGCCAAGTTAAGCATAAACTTGGCCAACTATACGAGGGTCAGATACAAAAACTGGGCTTTCGCCCAGTAATTTAGTCAGCTAATTCAGCTAAGCACATTTCTTCGTAAACTTGTTTACACCAGCCTTTAACACGTTCTTGGGTTAACTCTGGTTGGCGATCTTCATCAATACCTAAACCAACGAAGTGTGCGTCATCAGCTAAGGCTTTAGACTCTTCAAAGTCATAGCCTTCAATTGGCCAATGACCCACAACAGTAGCGCCTTTATTTACTACAATGTCGTTGATAGTGCCCATGGCATCTAAGAAGTACTCTGCGTAGTCTTCTTGATCTCCACAACCAAATATTGCTACCAATTTTTCAGAAAAATCAATTTGTTCTAGGTCTGGGAAAAAATCATCCCAATCACATTGAGCTTCACCGTAATACCAAGTTGGGATACCCAATAAAATGAGTGAAAAATCATCAATGTCTTCTTTAGAAGACTTGGCAATGTCTTTTACTTCAACTAGCTTTTTACCTAGCTCTTTTTGAATCATTTGCGCAACAGCTTCGGTGTTACCGGTGTCGCTACCAAAAAATATTCCTACACTCGCCATAAATGTTACCTGTAATACAAACTATTGATTTGTTGAAAATTGACTAACTTGTTTGTTTAGCATCTTTTCGATTAACTCACTGCGGCTTATGCCGGACTCAGTAGCCAATTGATTTAACTGTTCGAAGAGAGCTAGCTCTACTTTCAACTCGATTCTTTTAAGACCATTTGCACGATCGCGTTTCAGCTGGTTGCGCTTATTGGTTTTTAACTGATCTTTCCGCTCTAAAGGGTTAGTTCTTGGTCGCCCAACTCTTTTTTCACTGGCGAATAGATCAATAGTGGTTCGATCTGTATTTTGTTTTGCCATTAATTATAAAACAACCATCTAAGCTAAGCCGCTGCCTTCCCAGGTTAGCTGAATTAGCCCTTTTGCAATAAAGCCTGCACACCCTAAAAATAATACTAGCCATACAATTGCGCGGCCGAAAGGAGGTACATTGCCTTTTTTTAATACGTCTTGAATAGCCATGCCGATAAAGAAAAATAGAACAGCGAAGCCAATATTTAGCGCTAGGCTCTCTATAAGATCTATATGCTTTGCGAACATCACTATCCTTCAGATAAAAATTCGACGCGCACTATACCATAAAGCGCCATCAGGTGTTAAATATGCTTGGCTAAAAACTGCTCAGTTAAACGGTTGAAAATCGCAGGTTTTTCAGCGTGTAACCAATGTCCGGTTCCAGCTATCACTTTAAGCTCGGCTTTAGGAAATTGTTGACCTACTGTTTGCTGATAATCACTCACAATATAGTCTGAATTCTCTCCTTTTATAAACAAGCACGGGCGCTTATAGTGGCCAAATTGTTCCCAACCGATGATGCTTTTGTAGCAAAGTGCTAGTTGCTCAACGTCAAATAGCCATTGCCAACCGTCTTCGGTGTTAGTTAAGGACTTAAGCAAAAATTGTCTCACGCCTGGTTCTTGAATGTGCTTAGCTAGCAACTTCTCTGCTTCTGAACGTGATTTAATATCTTTGGGATCAAAACTCTTTAGTCCTGAAAATACTGCAGTATGGTTGTGTTGATAAGCCACCGGTGCAATGTCGGCGACAACTAGTGCGTTAACCAAATCAGGGTAGAGCTGAGCTGCAGCCATACCAATTTTCCCACCCATTGAGTGACCAACAATGGCACACTGCGTAATATCTAGCTTGTCGCATAAGGCCTTAATCGCTTCAGCTTGATGTTGATAGCTCATAGACTGCGAGCGTGGCGATAAACCATGGTTTAGGGTATCTATACTTATTACACGATAGGATAGGGACTCCAAGTGTTTAGCCAAAATGCCTAAATTAGACAAGCTTCCAAATAGTCCATGAATGAGCAGGATAGGGTAGCCTTGCCCTTGTTCTTTATAATGCAGGTTCAACAATCTGGCTCCACAAATGTCACAAAATTGTTAGTCTGCCTTTGCAGCTCTATTACTACAAGTATTAGAAAGTCATTTCTTTGTTCAATAATTGGGCTTTCAAAGGATCAAATTCGGATTGTTGGTGAGTTATTAGCGCTGCTATGTATAATAATTAGTTATGTTAAGAGCTTTGCAATCCTAGAAAGAAACGATGAAAACGATAGAAATTGAAGAAGATTTGTATTTATACATTGCCAGCCAAACTAAACACATTGGCGAAAGTGCCTCAGATATTTTGAGACGACTGTTAGAAGTTGACGGTCAAGCATTTCAAGAAGTACAGGCTGTTAATGTTGTTGAGAACAACCAAGAAGACAACTTAGTTCAAGAGTTAGTCGTTGAAGTAGCAAACACCGAAACAGCTTTGGAAGCCGATGAGCCTGATTGTAATCCTTTAGATTATTTCGATTTTAGTGAAATATCTGAAGTGGGTAGTTCTACAAAACGTTTCTTATCTTTGCTGTCAGGCCTTTACGCCATAAGCGGCGAGCAGTTTGCTAAAGCCTGTGTATTAAAAGGAAGCAAACGCGAATACTTCTCGCAAGATAAAGACTTATTACTGGCCTCTGGAAAAACCAGCAAACCTCAAGCTATTCCAAATAGTCCTTATTGGGTGATTACCAATACCAACACTGCGCGCAAACGACACATTCTTCAGCATGTCGCCAGTGAAATGGGTTTACAAGAATTTCAAATTGAACGCTTATGTAAAGCGGTCTAACTATTTATCTTAAACTTAAGCATCGGAGAAGCTATTAATGGCTATTCACCCTTTAGCAGGTAAGCCAGCTCAGGCTGAGCATCTTGCAAACATCCCACGTTTAGTGGCCGACTACTACTTATTGGAACCAGACGTATCAATTAGAGAGCAGCAGGTTGCTTTTGGTACTTCTGGTCACCGTGGTAGTTCTAGCAAGAAAGCGTTTAACGAAAACCACATATTGGCAGTTAGCCAAGCCATTGCCGAATATCGTTTAGCCCAAGGTACAACTGGCCCTTTATATATAGGTAAAGATACACACGCTTTATCTGAGCCTGCCTTTTGCTCTGCCATTGAAGTTTTTGCAGCAAATGGGGTAGAGGTCCGCTATCAAGAAGGCCTTGGTTACACGCCAACTCCTGTAATCTCTCATGCAATTTTGGCCTACAACCGCTTGGGCAAAGAGCAAGCTGATGGCGTAGTTATTACTCCATCACACAATCCGCCAGAAGACGGCGGCTTTAAATACAACCCACCTAATGGCGGCCCTGCAGATGGCGATGTAACTAAAGTCGTTCAAGATAGAGCCAATGAAATTTTAGCCAACGGATTAAAAGACGTTAAGCGTATTGCCTATGATGACGCTATTACTAAAACTTCTATTGTCGCGATTGACTACATTAAGCCTTATGTTGACGACCTAGCAAACGTATTAGATATGGACGCGATTGCTAAAGCCAAAGTAAAAATTGGCGTAGACCCATTAGGCGGTAGTGGTATCGCTTATTGGTCAGTTATTGCAGAAACCTATGGTTTAGACATTGAAGTTGTTAACGACCGCGTTGACCCAACTTTCTCATTTATGACCCTAGATAAAGATGGCAAGATCCGCATGGACTGTTCATCTCCTTACGCGATGGCTAGCTTAATTGCACTTAAAGACAAGTTTGATGTAGCTGTAGCCAATGACCCAGACTATGACCGTCATGGCATTGTTACAAAGAGCAGTGGTCTACTAAATCCAAACCACTATTTGGCTGTGGCGATTAACTACTTGTACTCGCACCGCAGCCAATGGGGCGAAAATGCTGCAATTGGTAAAACATTAGTTTCAAGCTCAATGGTTGACCGAGTAGCTACTAGCTTAGGTCGCGAACTAAAAGAAGTACCAGTTGGCTTTAAGTGGTTTGTTGACGGTTTGTTTGATGGAAGTATTGCTTTTGGTGGTGAAGAAAGTGCAGGTGCTTCTTTCCTTCGTAAAGATGGCGGCGTATGGAGTACCGATAAAGACGGTATTATTTTAGCCTTACTTGCAGCAGAAATTATCGCTGTTACTGGCAAAGATCCAGGTGAGCATTACCAAGGGTTTGTTGAGCAATTCGGCGAGCCTTGCTACAAGCGTATTGATGCGCCAGCAAGCATCGAACAAAAAGCAGTACTTAGCGCTCTAGACCCAGCCATGGTAGAAGCTGAAACTTTAGCTGGTGAAACTATAACAGCCAAGCTAACTGCTGCACCTGGTAATGGCGCTGCTATTGGTGGCTTAAAAGTTGTGACAGAAAACGGTTGGTTTGCCGCTCGTCCATCGGGTACTGAAGCTATCTATAAGATTTACATGGAAAGTTTCAAGGGTGAACAACATTTAGCTCTAATTGAACAAGAAGCCCAAACCATTGTTTCTGCAGCATTGGCAAAAGCTGGTCTATAATCTATAAGCACCGAATGAAGGGTATTGAATAAATACCCTTTTTTTGTGCATAAATTCCGTATGAAAACGTATGCCAACTGCTTCAAATTGCAAGTTCTGTAATAGTTTTGTTACAAAAGCGGATTACAATGGTATAGGTCTATAATTTGCACGATTTGAGTCAAAGGCCCCGTATTAATTGATTCCGATCAAGATTGCTTCCGATTTACTTATGAAAGCATTTTCAAATGCTGGGCTTTTGGCGGGTTTTCTTTACACTTCATTTCGGTTCTTTGAGTGAAAAAGCATTTTTTCCAAAAAATGCATAAAAATTTAGTCTTGAGAGAGGCTTTTTTACCTAAATGTGATGTAGAACGTATATAATATCGTTCCGCATCGGTAACATGAGCTCGGATTTTTGAGCACATACAGTCTTTTGTAGCATTTGTTGTTCGGTTAACCATCGAATGCTACGTTGGAAGATGTCACCACAAAGGTTAGATACAAAGGAAATTCACATGGCCGCTAAAAAGGCAAAAGCAACAAACACAGTAGCGTTATCTAAAGATCAGTTTAAAGATGCTATCGTTAAACATCTTCGTAGTACCTGTGGTACTGATGAAGCTCGTGCTAACAATCAAGCTTGGTGGAAAGCCACTTGTGCAGCAGTAAACGAGTTAGTTTTCGAACGCTTAACTGAAACTTCTAAAGCGAATGCAGATAAAGATTCTCGTGCAGTTCACTACCTATCACTTGAATTCTTGATGGGCCGTTTAACAGTGAACAACATGCACAACGTTGGCGTATTTGGCGCTGCACGTGATGCATTGGCAGATCTTGGTAAAGACGTTAACGACATCTGTGACGAAGAGCCTGATATGGCACTTGGTAACGGCGGTTTAGGTCGTCTAGCTGCTTGTTTCATCGATTCTTTGGCTACTCTTAACTACCCAGCGGTAGGTTACGGTATCCACTACGAGCACGGTTTATTCCGTCAAGAAATTCAAGGCGGTCGTCAAATCGAGCGTCCTGATAGCTGGCGCGAATACGGCAACCCTTGGGAAATCTGCCGTCCAGAATCAATTCAAGAAGTTCCTTTATACGGTTACGTAGAAACTGTATTTGGCGAAGATGGCAAAATGCGCAAAGTTTGGCATGCTGGTCGTCAAATCAAAGGTGTGCCATGGGATATCCCAGTAGTTGGTTACGAAGCTAAAACTGTAAACGTATTACGTTTGTGGGAATCTAAAGCTGCTGACTTCTTTGATTGGGACGTTTTCAATGCCGGTGGTTACATCGATTCTCAATCTGAAAAATCACAAGCTGAAGCTGTTTCTAAAGTATTGTATCCAAACGATGAGTCAGAAGCAGGTAAAGAGCTTCGTCTAATCCAACAATACTTCTTCTGTGCTTGTTCACTAAAAGATATCATTCGTCGTTACAAGCGTAACCACAGTGATTTCTCTCAGTTCTCTAAGCAAGCTGTTATTCAGTTGAACGATACTCACCCAACTGTTGCTATTCCCGAGTTGATGCGCATTCTTATCGACGAAGAAGGTCTAGTTTGGGATGACGCTTGGAAGATCTGTACCGAAACTTTCGCATACACTAACCACACTCTATTGCCAGAAGCACTAGAAAAATGGGCTGTGTACTTGTTCGAGAAAGTACTTCCACGTCACTTAGAAATCATTTACGAAATCAACCGTCGTTTCCTAGAAGACGAAGTTGAAGCTAAATGGCCTGGCAACGACGAAATGAAACGTCACCTTTCTATTATTGAAGAAGGTGAAACTCGCATGGTTCGCATGGCTTACCTATGTGTTGTTACTTGTTTCAAAACTAACGGTGTTGCAGCAATGCACTCAGAGTTGGTTAAAGAAGACTTATTCCCAGAGTTCTACGAACTATGGCCTGAGCGTTTCGTAAACGTAACAAACGGTGTTACTCCACGTCGTTGGTTGCTTGCTTGTAACGAACAGCTAGCTAACATGTACAACGAAACCGTTGGTACTGATTGGCCGCGTAAGCTAGACGAGCTAAAAGGCGCTGCTAAGTTTGCAGACGATGCTAAGTTCCAGAAAAACTTCATGGCGATTAAACGCGAGAAGAAAGTAGAACTAGCAGATAAGATCGAAGAGCTATGTGGCATCAAAGTAAGTCCTGATGCAATGTTCAACGTTCTTATTAAGCGTCTACACGAATACAAGCGTCAGCACCTAGCATTACTGCACATCCTAGCGCTTTACCGTCGTCTACTTGAAAACCCAGATTACGATATGGGCCCACAAGTATTTATCTTCGGTTCTAAAGCTGCTCCTGGTTACAAGTTAGCTAAAGACATTATCTACGCAATTAACAAAGTTGCAGATAAAGTGAACAACGACCCACGCATTAAAGACAAGCTGAAAGTTGTGTTCATGCCAAACTACCGTGTAACTCTAGCTGAGAAACTATTCCCAGCGGGTGACGTATCTCTACAGATTTCTACTGCAGGTTACGAAGCATCTGGTACTGGTAACATGAAGTTTGCCCTAAACGGTGCACTAACTCTTGGTACTATGGACGGTGCAAACGTAGAAATCCGTGAAGAAGTTGGTGACGAGAACATCTTCATCTTCGGTATGGATTGTGACGAAGTTAAAGCGCTTAAAGCTGCTGGTTACAACCCATGGGATTACTACTACGGCAACCCTGAGCTGAAAGCTGTTCTAGATTGGTTAGAAACAGACTTCTTCACTCCTGGTGCACCTGGTGAGCTAGCTTCAATCAAGCACAGCTTGTTAGAAGGTGGTGACCCGTACCTAGTATTGGCTGACTTCGAGTCTTTCACTACTCAGTACACTGCAGTTGACGTAGCTTACCGCGACCAGAAGAAGTGGGCTAAGATGGCTATCATCAACTCTGCTTCAGTAGGTAAGTTCAACTCAGACCGTTCTATTGAAGATTACGTAGACCGTATCTGGAAACTTGAAAAAGTTATGCCTAACTAAGAACCTTAGTTCTTAGCTTAAATAAGGGAGACTATGTCTCCCTTTTTTTATGCCTCAAAAACTAGCATACTATTGGCCACTTCTTTTACATCTAAGGACAAGATGTGGCTAAAACAGCTTTACTCCAACAGGGTCTGCTAGAGTTCACTTTAAATTCTCCTCAAAACACTGACACCTTCGGCTTTGAATTAGCCAATGATACCAAGGTGAGTTTATTAGCTCCTGGTGTAGTGCACTTCGAACCAAAAGACTCAATTCCTAGTCGAGCAATTGTCTTGTCTGCCGGCATACATGGTAACGAGACTGCGCCCATAGAATGCTTAGATAAACTGGTTTCAGATATTCTTGCTCTGGAAGTAAAACTAGAACAACCATTGCTGGTTATTCTCGGAAACCCACCAGCAATGATTGAAGCTAAAAGAGAGTTAAGCGTAAACTTAAATCGTTTGTTTATAGGCAAACATCAGAATTACTCAAGCTGTTATGAAGTCGAGCGCGCAAAGCAATTAGAGAGTCTTTTAGACAGTTTCTACAAGAGCTATCAACACTTACCTGCCTATCACTTAGATTTACATACAGCGATTAGAAGCTCCAAACACGAAAAATTTGCAGTTTATCCCTTTACCCATGGTAAAACATGGCAAAAATCGAGTTTAGCCCTGCTACAAGCTTGTGGAGTTGACTGTGTGCTGTTTTCAAACGAGCCTGCTTCTACATTTAGCTATCATTCGAGTGCTAAGTACAATGCAGTAGCCTTTACAGTTGAACTAGGCAAAGTACATGCTTTTGGTCAAAACGATTTAAGCAAATTAGAACAACTCTCTACTACGCTGCAACAGTTGCTTAGCGATAGTAATCTCAGTTCA
The DNA here is from genome assembly GCF_900537085.1 of Agarivorans sp. Alg241-V36. NCBI lineage: Bacteria > Pseudomonadati > Pseudomonadota > Gammaproteobacteria > Alteromonadales > Alteromonadaceae > Agarivorans > Agarivorans sp. Alg241-V36. The sequence continues at coordinate 137,425 of NZ_UNRE01000011.1, forward strand.
TTAGGCTTTAAGCCCAAGCAAGCTGTGTTGTTTGAGGTGAGTGATGTAGTAAACAAACATCAAGAAGATTTTTGTTTTAGCTTTGGGCAAAGCCAAGCAAATTTTACTGAATATCAAACCGGCTATGAGCTTGCCAAAGAGGGAAGTGGGAGCGTAGTAATTAGTAACGGACCTAAAGCCATTGTATTTCCTAATGATAAGGTAGCGATTGGCCAACGTGCTGTATTATTAGTAAAAAGAATGAGCTTATCAGATATTGAACAAGCGGAAAAAAATCACCGACTGGAATGAGCAGATAAAGCTAGTGACTCTGTATTTAACGTTCGTCGCTAGCTTATAATCTTTTGAATCGTCCATTTCCATTACAATCCAGCTAGTTAGTAAACAAATCGCAGTACAACACATTGTTGCTGTCAAAGACGTATTGAAGCACCGGATCCCGTGATATAATCCTTCCAATTTTTAATACCTTAGAGTGGGACAACGGATTTATGATCCCTAAGTTAAGCCCTCAGCATTCTCTTGAGGCTCTGTATTTAGACTATTTAGCGAAGCTTGAACAATCAGCTTTTTCAGGCGAAATTCAAACTACCTACGCCAGTCGTTTAGCTGTTGCAACTGATAACTCGGTTTATCAATATTTGCCACAAGCAGTGGTTTTCCCCAAAAATAGCAACGACATTAAGCAGCTATGTCGCTTAGCTTCAGCTTCTACATTCCAGTCAATTAAACTAAGCCCTCGTGGCGGTGGTACCGGCACCAATGGGCAGTCCTTAACCGAAGGTATCGTAGTCGACTTATCTAAGTTTATGAACAAGGTCATCGAGCTTAATGTTGAAGAGCGTTGGGTTAGGGTGGAAACGGGCATTGTAAAAGACCAACTCAACGGTGTGTTAAAAGAGCACGGATTGTTCTTTTCACCTGATTTATCTACCAGTAACCGTGCTACCTTGGGTGGCATGATCAATACCGATGCATCGGGTCAAGGTTCAATGGTCTACGGTAAAACCAGCGACCATGTTATCGGCTTAAAAGCCGTATTGGCCAGTGGTGAAGAAATTGACACCGACCCAGTTCGTGTTGATCAGCTAGATCAGCAGCGAGAGTCGTTAACTGATATTTACACAGCGGTTAAGCATGCCTGTGTTGATATGCGCTCGTTGGTTGAAGAGAAGTTCCCAAAACTTAATCGTTTTTTGACTGGCTATGATCTAAAAAATGCCTATTCACCTGAGCAAGATAGCGTAGATTTAACCCGGATTTTGTGTGGGTCTGAAGGCTCATTGGCATTTATCACTGAAGCTAAACTAGATCTTACCCCGATTCCAAAATATCGAACTTTGGTTACGGTGAAGTACGATTCTTTCCAATCAGCTTTGCGTCATGCGCCTAGTTTAGTAGAAGCACAGGCTTTATCTGTAGAGACCATTGATTCCAAGGTACTTAATCTCGCCCAGCAAGACGTGGTTTGGGATAGTGTAAGAGACTTGATTAGCGATGTGCCTGATCAAGAAATGCAGGGCATTAACATTGTTGAATTTGCTGAAAATGACGAAGCACTTCAACAGCAAAAGATAAACAATCTTGTCGAGATTTTATCGCAGACAGCGGTTACCAAACTCGGTGTTATTGGTTTTCAACGTTGTGATGACTTAGGCAGCATTAACGCCATTTATAACATGCGTAAAAAGGCGGTAGGTTTATTAGGAAATACGGCGGGTAGCGCCAAACCCGTTGCCTTCGCCGAAGACACCTGTGTACCGCCAGAAAATTTAGCCGACTTTATCGTTGAGTTTAGAGAGTTGCTTGATGGTAAAGGTCTACATTACGGTATGTTTGGCCACGTAGACTCAGGCGTATTGCATGTTCGTCCTGCTTTAGATTTATGCGACCCCGAACAAGAAATCCTTATGCGGGAAATCTCTGACCAAGTTGTAGCGCTCACGGCCAAATACAAAGGACTTATGTGGGGAGAGCACGGCAAGGGCTTTCGTTCAGAATACGGTCCTGAGTTTTTTGGTGAAACCTTGTTTGCTGAACTTAGAAAAATTAAGGCGGCTTTCGATCCTCATAATCAAATAAACCCCGGTAAAATTTGTACACCGTTAAACAGCGAAGAAAGCTTAGTATCGGTTGACGGTACCAAGCGCGGCAAATATGACCGTGAGATTGCTGTAGAAGTGCGAGATAGCTTTAAGAACGCAATGGAGTGTAACGGTAACGGGCTTTGCTTCAATTACGATACTTCAAGCCCAATGTGTCCTTCATTTAAAGCAACAGGGGATCGCCGATACTCACCAAAGGGCCGTGCTGGCTTAATGCGAGAGTGGTTACGCCAATTAGCCGCTTTAAAGGTTGACCCACTAGCGCAAGAAGAAAAGTTAAACGCGAGGTTTATTTCTCCAGACAGTATTCTGCTTAAAATTAGAAATAGTATTGCTAAGTCTAAAGGAGAGTACGATTATAGCCACGAAGTTTATGATGCGATGCAAACCTGTTTAGCATGTAAAGCATGTACTACTGGTTGCCCAATCAAAGTAGATGTACCTACCTTCCGCTCACGTTTTTTGAATGTGTATCATGGTCGTTATTTGCGTCCGCTTAAAGATTACTTCGTTGCCTACGTCGAGAGCTATGCGCCATTAATGGCAAAAGCACCGCGTTTGTTCAATTTTGCTATGTCCCCTAAGTGGGCAAGCCTCGCGGTAGAGAAAACGATAGGAATGGTAGACATTCCCACTCTTAGTTTTCCTACGCTCGCGCAGCGCATTCCAGAAAGTTTAAGTAGCAAGTACGACTACAACGCTTTGCAAAACTTGAGTGATGAGGAAAAGCAGAACACAGTGTTGGTTGTTCAAGACCCCTTCACTAGTTTTTATGAGGCCGAGTTGGTCGAAGACTTTGTTAAGTTAGCGAAAAAGCTTGGACTAAATCCTGTGCTGTTGCCGTTTAAACCCAACGGTAAGCCGCAACACATTAAAGGCTTTTTGAGCAAGTTTAATAAGTCAGCTCAAACTAGTGCGGCATTTTTAAACCAGGTGAGTGAGCTTGGAATTAAAATGGTAGGTGTAGAACCCGCACTGGTGCTTTGTTACCGCGACGAATATAAACACGCGCTTGGCGATGCTAGGGGCGACTTTAACGTACTCGTAGTACAGGAATGGCTAGATTCAATAGACGCTAGTGTTTTTGAGGCTCAGCAAGTAAGTGATAAAGAAGCTTGGTATTTGTTTGGTCACTGTACAGAAAAAGCGCTTAAAGCTGATGCTTTCAAGCAGTGGCAGCAGGTATTTAATCGCTTTGGCGCTAATTTGGAAGATGTCGCAGTCGGCTGTTGTGGCATGGCAGGTACTTACGGGCACGATGCCAAGCAACTAGCGACTTCGAAAGCTATTTATGAGTTGAGCTGGAAGCAAAAAATGGCGAGTTTACCTAAAGAGCGCTGTATGGTTACTGGTTACTCATGTAGAAGCCAAGTTAAACGCTTAGAGGGTGAAAAGCCAAAGCACCCATTACAAATTCTGTTGAGCTTATTGTCGTGAGCATCTGGAATTTGCCAATGAGCTTGGCAACCTTAAATAAGATGGGCGAGGGCAACATGCTCGCCTATCTTGATATAGAGTTTACAGAAATCGGTGATGACTATTTAGTGGCAAAAATGCCCGTTACTGCAAAAGTTAAGCAGCCAATGGGTTTGCTGCATGGTGGAGCAAATGTCGTTCTAGCCGAAAGTTTGGCCAGTTGTGCTGCTTATTGCGTAGCTGGTGATAACACAATGGTGGTAGGCGTAGAAATTAACGCTAACCACTTAAAAGCTGTTAGGCATGGCGAAGTCACCGCTAAAGCGAGCCCAATCAAGTTGGGCAATTCACTGCAAGTATGGCAAATCAATATTGTTCAAAACAACGATCTGGTGTGTAGTTCACGTCTAACAGTAATGGTTAAAACTAAATAATCGCTAAGTTGTTAATAACTCCCCCATATTTTTACCAAATTATTACATCTAACAAACTGAACTTTATAGGATTTCATAGTCTAATTTAGCGCAAATATTTTGATGATTGGCGGTTATACGTCTAACGTTGAATATGTATTGGTAAATTAACTTAGGGATCTTTATGTCGCGTCAAACATATCGTGGTCTTGGAATAGTCGCTTTTAGCAGTTTACTGCTATTAGGCTGTAACAAAGACCCTGTTGAATCTGTTAAAACATACCCCAGACCTGTAAAAGTGGAACTGGTCGAAATCGGAGACGGAACACGAATTAGAACCCTGCCCGGAGAAACCTTTGCATCTGACACTGCCATTCTTTCTTTCCAAGTAGCAGGGCGCTTAGACGAGGTATTGGTTAAACCCGGTGACGCCGTAGTAGCAGGTCAGCCACTAGCTAACCTAGACCCTGCAATGTACAACCAAGAGTTAGAGGTAGCCGAAGCCAACTTCTACTTAGCCAAGGTACTTTTTGATCGAGCTACTCAGTTGGTTGACCGAGGCGTTATCTCTAGAAGCGATTATGACCGCTCAAAAAGCCAATTTTCTATTAGCCAGGCCGCTTTAGATAAGGCAAAAGTCAATTTAAGTTATACTAAACTAGTCGCGCCATACGATGGCCTAATTGCCAGTAAATACGCAGACCAATACGAGTACGTTTACGAAAAACAACAAGTACTTAGCTTGCAAACTGAATCAACTGTAGATGTAAACTTTCAGCTGCCAGAGCGTCTAATCGGTATTTTCCAAGCTTCTCGAATTAATGGCGATGCAGCTCCAAACTTAAGAGTACAATTTCAAGGACGTGAGCAATGGTATGATGCCTCGCTAAAAGAGCTGAGCACTGTTGCCGACCCTTCTACAGCCAGCTATACCATTGTGCTTAGTTTACCTATTCCAGATGAGCTAAATATCTTTCCTGGTATGGCCACTCAGGTTCAAATTGAATCCACAACCCAAAATTCAAGTTCTAACGTTAAAGCTCCTTTAGGGAGCGTGGTTAACGAAGAGAATCAAGATTTTGTATTTGTTTGGGATCCTAATTCAAACATAGTAACCAAAACTAAAATTGAGCTTGCTGATGGCATGATTACCTCTGGCTTAACCGATGGAGATTGGTTAGTGATAGCGGGCGCCGCCGAACTCGACGATGGTCAAGCCGCAGTCAAATGGGTTAAGGAGAGAGGATTATAATGATGCCTTTTAAACAAATACTAATAAGTACTGTGATGCTCTCTTTGCTAGCTGCTTGTGGTAAAGACACAAACATAGTAGAGCAAGAACAAGTTGTAGAAGTGTATAACTTGCCAGAAGCTAGCAATACAGTAGATCGAGATTTTAACGGTATTGCTCGCGCGCACGACTTAGCGGAATTATCTTTTAGAGTAGACGGTGAAATTCGCCAAATTGCGGTAAAGAAGGGTCAAAAAGTAAACAAAGGTGATTTATTAGCTGAGCTAGATAAAAGAGATTATCAAATCATCGTCAACGACCGTGAAGCACGCTTAACCTTAACCAAGCAACAATTTGAACGAGCCAAAGCCTTGCTTGATCAAAAGCTTCTTTCACAAAGCGAATACGACAAAATGCGTGCGGAATATCTAGTCGCATCAGCTGATTACAAAAAAGCCCAATTAATGCTGAAGTACACAGAACTACGCGCGCCATTTGACGGAATTGTTGGTGATGTATTCACCGACCCATTTGTAAATGTGCAACCCGGCTCTGCAGTGTTAAGCATGCACAAAGTGGACTTTGTTGAAGTGGATGTGCAACTACCAGACATGATTATTGCAGTGGCTAAATTGGGTAAAGACCGAATTAACCGTATGGAAATAGATGTAAATTTTGAAGCTTTTCCAGACCGTACTTTTAGCGGCATACCTTATGAGCTCAACTTAGAAAAAGACCAATCAACCCGCAGTTATATCGCGACCATATTGGTACCTTTCGACAAGAACTTTGCGGTGTTAGAAGGCATGCAAGCTAAGGTGTCAATAGACCTATCTGATGTAACTTACACCTATAGTCGCGATTTCCTTGTACCAATTGCTGCTGTTGTAATGCCAGATGGTTCCAATCTCAACCAGCAACGACCGATTGTTTGGCGCTATAAAGCAGATAACACTGTAGAAAAACAAGAAGTAACAATAGGTACTCTTTCTGGCGACTTTATCGAAATTAATCAGGGCTTAAATGATGGAGACGTAATTGTTTCCGTTGGTGCAAATCGTTTAGTTGATGGCCAATCAGTTGTTTTAAAGAAGGATAAGCAATGAACATTGCAGGATATTTTGTAAAAAATTCAATTATTAGTTGGATGTTTACCCTGATCTTGTTGATTGGCGGAATCCTATCTTTTAGTGGATTAGGGCAATTAGAAGATCCCCCGTTTACGATTAAAGATGCGGTGGTTGTTACTATGTACCCTGGTGCCACTTCTACCGAAGTAGAAGAAGAGGTGACTTATCCAGTAGAGAAAGCAATTCAAGCGCTTCCTTACGTTGACGATATTGTTTCTCTAAGTACCCCTGGTATGTCTCAAATTACGGTCACCATGAAAAGAACATATGGGCCAGACGAACTACCGCAAATTTGGGATGAGTTGCGGCGTAAAGTTGGAGATATGACGTCACAACTACCTCCAGGCGCTTCTACGCCATTGGTAAACGATGACTTTGGTGATGTTTACGGCATTATGTATATGGTGTCAGGTGCGAACTACGACTATAAAGACTTACAAGATTACGTTGACTATGTAAGGCGTGAAATTGAACTGGTGCCAGGAGTAGGTAAAGTAAACCTTGCCGGCGCCCAAACTGAACAAGTGTTTATAGAAATTTCTATTCAGAAACTAGCTACCTTCAACCTCGATCCGGCTTTAATCACTAGTTTGCTTAATTCCCAAAATATGGTGACTTCTGCAGGTAACATCCAGATTGCCGGTGACCAATTAACTATCCGGCCAACCGGTGCATTCAAATCCGTAGCTGAGTTAGGTGATTTGATCATCCCCGGCACAACGGGCGACAAACTCATTTATCTTAAAGATGTAGCCACTATTTCTAGAGGTTATGAGGAAATTCCCAGTAACCTGATTAGCTTTAATCAAAACCAAGCCATTAATATTGGTGTTTCATTTACCAGCGGAGTAAATGTGGTTGAGGTGGGTAAAGCAATAGAGCAACGTTTACAGGAAATTGATTACGCTAGACCCGCTGGCATGATTATCGATTCAATCTATAACCAACCGCAAGAAGTAGATAAGTCAGTAAGTTCCTTTGTATGGAACTTAATAATGGCTGTTGTGATTGTAGTGGTTGTTTTGCTTGTTTTTATGGGGCTAAAAAGCGGCATACTCATTGGCCTGATCTTATTCCTAACCTGTTTAGGCACCTTCATTTTGATGAAGCAGGCGGAAATTGAACTGCAGCGAATATCATTAGGCGCGCTTATCATCGCCTTAGGTATGCTGGTTGATAACGCTATTGTAGTGGTTGAAGGGATATTGATGGGCCGTAAAAAAGGCCTAAGTACCCTAGAATCTGCTCAAGAGATTGTTGGGCAAACTATGTGGCCATTATTGGGCGCCACCGTTATTGCTATTACAGCCTTTGCACCAATTGGCTTATCGCCTGACTCTACCGGTGAATTTGCGGCATCTTTGTTTTGGGTACTGCTGTTTTCACTATTTTTGTCTTGGATCACCGCCATCACCATCACGCCGTTTTTTGCCCAATTGTTTTTTGGTAAAGAGGGCGAAAAACAAGTAGAAGGTGAAGACAACGACCCATACAAAGGCGCATTCTTTAATGCTTACAAGGCCTTGCTTGATTTTTGTTTACGCTTTAAATGGCCAACAGTGATTGTTGTTGTTGTGTTGTTTGTGCTATCTGTTGTTGGTTTTGGCTACGTTAAACAGTCATTTTTCCCACCATCTTCTACACCCATTTTCTTGGTTGATGTTTGGATGCCAGAAGGCACTGATATTCGCGAAACCCAAAAGTCGGTACAAGAAATGGAAAGCATGGCACGAGACACAGACGCTGTAACCTTTGTGTCTTCGTCAGTGGGCAAAGGCTTCCAGCGCTTTATGCTAACTTATTCACCTGAGAAAAGTTATGGTGCTTATGCGCAAATTGCGGTGAGAACAACCGATGCAGTGACTTCTGATGCAGCAATGTCTTCATTACGTAAAGGCGTGGAGCAAGCGTTTCCACAAGCGCAGTTTAAGTTTAAGAAACTAGAAATTGGACCTTCTACTGATGCAAAAATTGAAGCGAGAATTCTAGGTGCTGATCCAGATGTACTGCGCTCCATTGCTGCTGACATTCAAGAAATATTTAACGATACTCCCGGTACTGTTAATGTGCGCCACGATTGGCGTGATCGCGTTAAATACATTGAACCTAACTTTAATGAAACTCAAGCTCGACGTCTTGGCATCAATAAAGCAGATATAGACCAAACCCTCGAGTTTGCCTTTGCTGGTTTAAGTTTTGGTTTATATCGGGAAGGAACCACGCTACTGCCAATTGTTGGTCGGTTGCCTGAGCAAGAACGTATTGACATCGATTCTTTAGAAAGCTTGCGAATTTGGAGCCCGACTTTAAAAAGTTATATCCCAATTCAGCAAGTGGTAAATGGTTTCAGTGTTAAATTTGAAGATCCGATTATTCAGCGACGCGACAAAAAACGTACCTTAACGGTGTTTGCCGATGCAGATTTTGAATACGATATTTTACCTGCTGAGTTGTTTGCCAAAATCAAACCACAGGTAGAAGCACTAGAACTTCCATCTGGTTATGAGTTGCAATGGGGCGGTGAGTACGAGTCGTCAGGTGATGCTCAAGAAGCATTGTTTGCATCATTGCCTATGGGTTACTTAATCATGTTTTTGATTACGGTATTCCTGTTTAACTCGGTTAAAAAGCCTTTAGTTATTTGGTGCTGCGTTCCTTTGGCACTCATTGGCATAACTTCAGGCCTGTTGTTCCTCGGTAAACCTTTCGGTTTTATGGCCTTGTTAGGAATGCTGAGTTTGTCGGGGATGTTGCTTAAAAACGGCATTGTATTACTCGACCAAATCAATGCCGATATAACAGCCGGTAAAGAAGTATACCAAGCGGTATTTGATTCCACCGTTAGCCGTGTAAGACCGGTTTGTATGGCTGCTGTAACTACCATTTTAGGAGTAGCTCCATTGATCTCAGATGTATTCTTCGAGTCTATGGCTGCGGTGGTAATGTTTGGTTTAGGTGTAGCAACCGTGCTTACTTTGCTAATTGTTCCGGTCTTGTACGTTATTTTCTTTAACGTGAAGTATCGAGACTACAAAGAGTTTTAAAGCAATTAGATGTAACACAAAAAAAGAGTTGCCTTGGCAACTCTTTTTTTATCCGCACAATCCCATCACATATCTAACAAAGGGTTTTGCTTCTTCTAAATCAAAGTAGCCATCTTTTTTACGTGTTGTTCTGAGATATTGATACGTGGCAACAATCACCTTCATTACTTTTTCATTTTCTACACTTAAATCGTGTTGCTCTGCTGCCGCTAAAGTAAGTTCAACCGCCTTTTCAAGGGCCTCCATGTCAACTACTTCTGCTTTTCGGTATTGATAGCCTTCACCGGTTGCTAACCATTCTAGTGAACAGTTGGCTTTTTGCGCTATTTGATTAGCTTTAGACAAACTTGGCTCTGAGCCTTTTAGATACTTCCTGATTAGACTCTCGTTCAGCTCTACTTTTCGGGCAAAGCCACTAACACTTTGTTCACCCATTAATTCTTTTAGGCGGTTGGAAAATTCGTTCAATTGAACACCTTTGCTCACTCGTACTAAAGTACGACAAAGTTAGCACTATAGTATTGATTGTGTCCAGAAAACTTGCAGAATACCCACTTCAATTAGTCGATTTAAGGTAAGTAAATGGAAAGCGTAAATGGCAAGGTTGCAATAGTTACAGGTGGTGGCAGTGGTATCGGTTTGGCAATTGCTAAAGCCTTAGCGGAGCAGGGCGCAAAGGTAGTAATTTGCTCTAGAGATTTAGCAAAACTTGAGCATACCGCTAGCCAGCTGCTAAAAGAATTTGGCCTTAGGGTTGATTGCTACGCAGCCGATATCCGCATCAAGCAGAAAGTTCAAGCACTAAAAGACTATGTAATAAGCCAGTTTGGTCGGGTAGACATATTGGTAAACAATAGCGGTTTAGGTGTTGGAGATACTATTGAGGATTGCAGTGAAGAAGACTGGGACTTAGTTGTAGATACCTGTACTAAAGGCACTTTTTTAATGAGCCAAGCGGTACTGCCGAGCATGAAAACACAACAAAGCGGTTTTATTCTGAACATTGCTTCGCAAGCGGCTAAAAATGGATACGCCAACGCTGGACCATATTGTGCAGCTAAATTTGCGGTGCTCGGTCTTGCAGCAGCATTACAAGAAGAAGTAAGAGAACACGGCATCAGAGTACATAGTTTGTGTCCAGGCTTAGTACAAGTACCAGCGCCAGAGTGTGAATCTGATATAAAGCCAGGTTGGCTACAAGTGAGTGATCTAGCTGAGGCAGCGTTGTTTGTGCTTAAACAACCAGCAAGAGTACATCTAGAAAATATTGGCTTGTATGGATTTTAGTTAGGAGTGGCAGCTGTATCAGCGGTTGCTAGTTTGAACAGTATAGAGAAGAGTAAGAATTGGTTGCGGGAGCCGGATTTGAACCAACGACCTTCGGGTTATGAGCCCGACGAGCTACCAGACTGCTCCATCCCGCGTCCGGTCTTAACTGAAAAAGTTAAGTGATTTGAATAGTTGCTTGGCTTAGCTATTCGAACTAAGCAATTCTTATATAAAGAATTGGTTGCGGGAGCCGGATTTGAACCAACGACCTTCGGGTTATGAGCCCGACGAGCTACCAGACTGCTCCATCCCGCGTCCGGTCTTAACTGAAAAAGTTAAGTGATTTGAATAGTTACTTGGCTTAGCTATTCGAACTAAGCAATTCTTATATAAAGAATTGGTTGCGGGAGCCGGATTTGAACCAACGACCTTCGGGTTATGAGCCCGACGAGCTACCAGACTGCTCCATCCCGCGTCCGGTCTTAACTGAAAAAGTTAAGTGATTTGAATAATTACTTGGCTTAGCTATTCGAACTAAGCAATTCTTATATAAAGAATTGGTTGCGGGAGCCGGATTTGAACCAACGACCTTCGGGTTATGAGCCCGACGAGCTACCAGACTGCTCCATCCCGCGTCCGTTCTTAACTGAAAAAGTTAAGTGATTTGAATAGTTGCTTGGCTTAGCTATTCGAACTAAGCAATTCTTATATAAAGAATTGGTTGCGGGAGCCGGATTTGAACCAACGACCTTCGGGTTATGAGCCCGACGAGCTACCAGACTGCTCCATCCCGCGTCCGGTCTTAACTGAAAAAGTTAAGTGATTTGAATAGTTGCTTGGCTTAGCTATTCGAACTAAGCAATTCTTATGTAAAGAATTGGTTGCGGGAGCCGGATTTGAACCAACGACCTTCGGGTTATGAGCCCGACGAGCTACCAGACTGCTCCATCCCGCGTCCGTTATTGCGGAGCGCATAGTACGCAGAGAGTAGTGATAATACAAGAGATTATTTGTAATAATCCCTTAACTGCCGATTATTTATCCGAATGAGGCTTTTACTACTGATCCTTAGCAAAACAGGTATAATCCACGGGTTAAATAAATAGAGTATCGTAATGGCAGATTTTTTCGCTTCGACCGCTAAAGGTTTAGAAAGCTTATGTTTAGATGAATTAAAGGCCTTAGGTGCACAAGAGTGCAAACAAACAGTTGCCGGTGTAAGTTTCACCTGTGATTGGCCAACGGCTTATAAGATTTGTATGTGGTCACGTGTTGCATCGCGTATTTTGTTACGTTTGGTTGAAACTCAAGCTGACAATGTAGATGAACTCTACCAAGCCGCATATTCGATACCTTGGAATAAGTATTTCAACGTCGATCAAACTTTTTCAGTGCATTGTAGCGGAACTAACCACTATATCGACAATAGTCAATTTGGCGCGTTAAAAGTAAAAGACGCCATTGTTGATCAGTTTAATAAAACAGAGGGCTCCCGTCCTAACGTTGCTAAAACTGATGAAGACGCACGGATTGTGGTGCGCTTGGCTAGCAAGTATTTAGCTATTTCCATCGATTTGTCTGGCGCATCCTTACATCGTCGGGGTTATCGAACAGAACAAGGCGAAGCGCCTGTTCGAGAAAACTTAGCTTCAGCTTTAGTGAGCAGAAGTAATTGGCAAGAAAAGTACCTGATAGACCCAATGTGTGGTTCGGGCACGATTCTTATAGAAGCTGCGATGCAAGCAGCTGATATTGCGCCAGGCCTTAACCGTAGTTTTGGTTTTGAACGTTTAAGCAATTTCGCAAAATTTGCTTGGAGCGATATACAGGCTGATGCAAATGCTCGAGCAGAAACCGGCTTGGCAAATTGTAAGCAGCGTTTGATTGGGTACGATATCGACAAGCGCATGGTAGCTGTGGCTAAAGCTAACATTGAACGAGCTGGCTTAAGCGACATTATCTCTGTTCATGTTCACGATGCAGCAAATTTACCGGCCGCACCAAGTGAACCAGGGCTTATTTTGTCTAACCCACCTTACGGCGAGCGTTTAGGCGAACTAACAAAACTCATCGGCTTGTTCTTATCCTTTGGTGCTAGCGTACGCGAAAACTATCCTGGCTGGCGCTTGTCGCTGTTTACCGCCGCTCCAGAGTTACTAGACTATTTACGCTTACGTAGTGACAAGCAGTATAAATTCCTGAATGGTGCACTTAATTGTGTGCTCAAAATCTATCAAATCGGTGAAGGTGGGCAGGGTACTCAGCGTAAGTATGCTGAAGACTTTGTAAATCGTTTATTTAAGAATAAGAAAAAGCTGCAAAAATGGATTAAGCGCGACAACATCACTTGTTACCGCTTATACGATGCAGACTTACCCGAATACAATGTTGCTGTAGATTGCTACGACGATTACGTTATCGTTCAAGAATACCGCGCCCCTAAGAGTATTGAGCCAGGCAAAGCGCGTCGTCGCTTAATGGATCTACTCACAGGGCTATTGCAAAGTGACTTAGTTGCTAACGATAAGCTAGTAATTAAACAGCGAGCTCAACAAAAAGGGCGTCAACAATACGAGCGCAATAGCGACGAAAAAGAGCGCTTTGTTGTTCAGGAGTACGGGGCGAAGTTTTACGTTAACCTTACCGACTACCTTGATACCGGGCTGTTTCTAGACCATCGCAATATGCGTCACTATATTCAGCAGAATAGCCAAGATAAAAAAGTACTTAACCTTTTTGCTTATACGGGGTCTGCTTCAGTGCATGCTGCGCTAGGTGGCGCGTCTAAAGTGACTACGGTAGATATGTCTAATACCTATCTAAATTGGGCAAAAGACAACTTTAGATTAAACCAACTGCCTATTAGTAAGCATGAGTTTATTCGAGCCGATTGTATGGCTTGGTTAAAAACTCAGATATCACAACGCTGGGACCTTATCTTTCTTGATCCACCTACTTTTTCTAATTCGAAAAAAATGGATGAAGTGTTTGATATTCAAAAAGATCATGTTGATTTGTTAGGTTCGGTTTCTCGCTTGCTCAATCCTGGCGGTCAGTTGATTTTCTCAAACAACAAACGCCAATTTAAAATGGATATCGAAGCACTCGATAAACTGGGGCTCAAAGTAAAAAACATTTCAAGTCAGTCTTTATCGCCTGATTTTGAGCGTAACAAACAAATTCATAATTGTTGGATGATACACAAGGAATAGTGGTATGACTTGGGTTTTATATAGTACTGATGGTTGTCACCTTTGCGAAGATGCTCGCGCGCTGATTTTAGCTAATCCCAATATTCATGAGCTAAAAGAGCAAGACATAATCGAAGATGAGTCTTTGGTTGAACAATACCGTTACAGCATACCTGTGTTATGCCATGAACCCAGCCAACAAAGAATAAACTGGCCCTTTGACGCGAGCCAGTTAGAACAATTTATAGAGAGTTGTACGTGTTAGTAAATCTACAAGACGCTTATCTGGCTTATGGCGATACGCCACTGCTAAACAAAGCCAGTGTACAAATAAATAAAGCCGAGCGAGTATGTTTAGTTGGCCGTAATGGCGCGGGAAAAAGTACCTTATTGCAAGTAATTGAAGGTGCTATTCAACTAGACTCGGGTCAACGCCAGCTAGTTAATGATGTGGTCATAACCCGCTTGCAACAAGACCCGCCAGAAGCTAGCCAGCAGCGCATTTTTGATTATGTCGCGGAAGGCAAGCCACATATCGGCAAGTTGCTTAGTGAATTTCATCACCTCACTTCCAACATCAGTGAGCATTCGAGCGAAAAAGAACTGAACCGAATGCAGCAAATACAACATGAAATAGATGTTGTAGATGGATGGAAGTTTGACAACGAAATCCAGCAAGTGCTTACCACCATGAAGCTTGATGGCGATGCACCTTTACAAGGCTTATCTGGCGGTTGGCTAAGAAAGGTAGCGCTAGCAAAAGCCTTGGCCGGTGACCCAGATATATTACTACTTGATGAACCTACCAACCATTTGGATATAACTACCATCAAATGGCTGGAGGAGTTCTTAGTTAACTTTAAAGGCACAATCGTATTTATTAGTCACGATAGGGCCTTCATTCGCAAAATCGCTACCCGAATTATCGATATCGACCGAGGCGTACTTACATCTTGGCCTGGTAACTATGATGCCTACTTAGAAGGGAAGGCTGAATGGTTAAGGGTTGAAGAAGAACAGAATGCTTTGTTTGATAAACGCCTAGCCGAAGAAGAAACCTGGATCCGCCAAGGGATTAAAGCTCGTCGCACCCGCAATGAAGGGCGAGTTAGAGCCTTAAAGGCGATGCGAAATGAACGTAGCGAACGAGTTAATCGTCAAGGCACCAGCAATATGCAAATCGATGATGGTTTGCGTTCGGGTAAAATTGTCTTTGAAGCTGAGCAGTTGAGCTTTAGTTACGCTGATGAGGCTTATCCGATTATTTCACCGCTCGATTTGCTAGTTATGCGTGGGGACAAAATTGCGCTAGTAGGGGGCAATGGGTGTGGTAAATCAACGCTTATTAAACTACTGCTTGAGCAACTAGAACCAAGCTCTGGCAAACTTAAAGTAGGCACCAAGCTAAATGTTGCTTACTTTGATCAATATCGCCAAGAGTTGGATCCCGATAAAACACTGCTAGATAATCTTGCAGGCGGTAAACAAGAGATTGAAATTAACGGCAATAAACGACATGTAATGGGCTACTTACAAGATTTCTTGTTTCACCCTAAACGCGCGTTTACTCCGGTTAAAGCCTTATCAGGTGGCGAGAAGAATCGCTTAATGCTGGCCAAGTTATTTTTGAAACCAGCCAATTTGTTAGTTCTTGATGAACCAACCAACGATTTGGATGTCGAAACGCTGGAGCTACTAGAAGAGTTGGTAAGCCAATATCCAGGTACCGTATTATTGGTGAGCCATGATCGAAGCTTTATTGATAATACCGCAAGCCACGTTTGGTTTTTTGATGGCAAAAGCAATGTAGATAGTTATGTCGGTGGATATTCTGAAGTGGCAAGCTACATTGAGAATCGGCAGAAAGCTCCTGCACCAAAACCGATCGAAAAAACAGAAGAAAATCCACGCGGTCAAAAACAAACTAAGAAGTTGTCATATAAATTGAAACTTGAACTTGACCAGCTACCCGAAAAATTAGAAGCTGCCGAGTCAAAAGTTGACGAACTACAAAGTAAAGTAAATGAGCCAGAGTTCTTTAATTTAGAACAGGATCGAGTTCAAGACACTTTAAATAACTTAGCCAAGGCTGAGCAGAACCTAGAAGATCTGTTTATGCGTTGGGAAGAATTGGAAGAACTAAAAAATTCATGAAGAAGTCTATGATAAAACGCTCTATAGCAACGGCATTCGCGCCTTTATTTTTGACTGCGAGCTTTGCTCATGCAGCGCAAACCGAATCCTACTACCTTATAGAAGAAATCCCTATTGAAGCAGCTAACGGTCTTGCTGAGGGCAATGGCGACTTAGTTGTTACCGCCGTAAGTAATGATGGCGAATACCTTGCCGGTAACGCATTAACCTTTAGAACAGCTTTTCGTTTTTACGACTTTTCTGATCGAACTACTTTTGATTATGGTTGCCAGTACGCCAGTGAAGTATGTGATTTGTTTTTTTACGGTAGCAACAGCTTTTACGATACTTACCGTAAACGATTAAGAGAACAAAGTGGTACTTTATATCAATCTAATGTGCTTGCATTCTTAGCAAACCGCAACATTAGTGGCATGCATACAGATGGTAAGAATATTCCCCCTTTACCAACTTGGGATACCATCAACGAAAAGCTTTATGTATTTGATGATATTGCTAATAGCGACTACACCACTGATACACGTATAAACGACATTAATAGTGAGTTAGGTTGGGCTGTAGGCTATGACTCTGCGCCTTTTGCCAACCCCGAAGGTGGTAGTTATAAAAGAGACTTCATTCAACGCGGTTTTGCCCTGCGCTTAAGTGATCAAGCCAAAGTTACTTTGTTACCCACGGCGTTTAATAGCAGTGGCGAACTTGAAGATGATAAAGGTGGATTATCGTCTGGATTACAAGTGATTGAAAAAGATGGACGCACCTTGGTTGTAGGTATCGGTAGCGTTAGTTATTCCAATAGCGACAGCTTTGGTGAGTGTCAAACAGGTAACCGAGAAAACTACTACCGCTGCTCGGGTTTCCATACTCAAGCTTGGACCTGGGATATCACAGATGCTGTAGATGGTGATCAGGTAACAGGAGAACAACTAGTAGATGGCTATGTTCGTTCTCGATACGGTAATGCACCAAACTATAACTTAATAAAAGACGCCAATAGTGAAATACTCGTAGGCCTTTCATCAGATGATGTTTACGACAGCACTAATGGTTCACGCGGTCGCGCGACTTACTATACCGATAATGGCGACGGCACTTATAGCTTAAACAAAATTCCTAATATTAGAATTGATGGAGACAATGATAAGTTTGAAGATTCGGTATCTCACACTTGGGCAAATGCTGTAAACGACGCAAATTTGATAATCGGTAATCTACGATACGTTGAAGTCAAGTCACGTAACCGTCCAGTAGAAGCTTTTGTTTATGATGGTGATGAGAACTCGGTGAATTATCAGCAAGTGACTTGGCCATTACGTAATAAGCCATTTTCTGGTGCAAACAGTGAATTCAGTGATATTAATAGTGAAGGTCTAATTGTTGGTTGGCGTGACGGCGATGGTCAAGAACAACCCGCTTATAACGGTACTACGCGCAGACAAACTGGTATTTTATTAGACTATAATCGTTACATTGACGGAAATAGTTCTTACTCTTGGACTCTAAATCAGCTGACTTGTTATGAACAAGACGGAACTCCTCAGATCCCTCTTTATAGAATCGAATTCGCTACCCACATTAATGACGAAGGTGAAATTTTCGCTAATGGCTATCATTATCAGAGTGCTGAAGAGTTCATTAATGGTGTAAATCCTCGAGCAGTATTACTTAAACTGGTAAGAAACCCAGCAGTAACAGATATTGATGATTTAGCTATTTGTCCTCAAATTGAAGAAGTGAAGTATGAGCGCAAAGGTGCTTCTAGCTTATGGTTAGGCTTACTGCTCTTACCTGTTGTTTTTGTGAGGCGTTTCATAAAAAGATAAATTGTCTTTTAAGTGCAACAAAAATATCAATTAGTTAGCGAATACTTAAAAATTTAGTTTTTGATCTTTTAAAAACGATAGGCGATAGTAGATCAGGAGTCCAAGTGGGCTCCTGATTTGTTTTCTGATCTTGATGAGGAAGAAGTCTATGAAAAGACAAAAACGCGATCGTTTAGAAAGAGCGCATGCCAAAGGTTATCAAGCAGGGTTATCAGGAAGGTCTAAAGAGACCTGTCCGTATGGTGGAGCAGACGCAAGAGGGCATTGGTACGGTGGGTGGCGTGAGGCTGTTGAAGAACGCGTTTCAGGATTAGACAATAACTAATATAAAAAAAGCCCTATAAAATAGGGCTTTTTAATGTCGGTGTGTCCCGTCCGGAAATAGGTTGACATAAAGAGGACTTCTTTATGACAACACCCATTAACTCAAGCCCTAAGCGCACACAACGAGATTACACCTTAGCCTTTAAATTAGGTGTCGTAGAGCGCGTCGAAAAAGGCGAAATGACTTACAAACAAGCTCAAGCCCGATTTGGCATTCAGGGGCGTTCAACAGTACTGGTTTGGCTCAGAAAACATGGTAGGCTTGATTGGTCAAAACCATTTCAGCATCCCCTTATGCCTAATTCAAAAGAAACGCCAGCCGAAACAATCAAGCGCCTTGAGCGTGAGTTAGCCGAAGAGAAGCTACGTAACCAAATCCTCAATGGTATGGTCGATATCATGGACAATGAATACGGAGCGGGCCTTAGAAAAAAGTACTTATCCGGTACATCTGGCAAGCGAAAACCGACAGCGAAATAAACCTAGCTGCTGCATGTCGCGCGGCGGGTATTTCACGG